>NZ_JBFWIJ010000031.1:0-38580 GCF_050256055.1 Sphaerochaeta sp.
TCGGCTCCTTGTCGATGGCGATCAGCGGCCGGCCCAGCAGGTCCGCGTAGTCCAGGCTGCGCAGGTCCAGCTCCTTGGCGCCCTGCTGCTGCATCTCGAACAGCGACGGGATGACCTTGATGTCACACCCCGCCTCCTTCGCAGCATCCACGGCGCTGAGCATCTGATCCTGGGATATCTGGGTGATGGCGATGATCAGGGTCTTGGCACGCAAACCTTCCAAAACACGACCCAAATCATCCACCGTCCCGCAGACTTTCACGCCCAGCACCAAGGAATGGAGCAACTTGGGATCGTCATCGACAAACCCGACCACATGATAGCCAAGCTTTCCCTTCTGGTATTGGCGTACCAAGGTGCTTCCCAGTTCCCCGGCCCCATAGATGACTGCACGAGGCAACGATGCATTGTTTTGTTTGTTGAGCCGGTACAGCATGCTGCGGTACCAGATTCTGACGCCCATGACAAACAGAAATCCAAATCCGTCGGCAACTATAAGATAGGGTATCCAGGAAGTGGCAAACCCAAGGTAGAAGCCGATAATGCCTGAACCGAGGATGAACACCGGTACAAACCCGGCCAACCCGCGGCTGAGCAGGTCCAGCGAGCTCTCACTGATCCTGATCCGATAGAACCGGACGGCAAACAGGACCACGATGATCGCAATGATATTCAAATAGATGACCGAGTCGAACGCATAGGGAAAGGAGCCGAACACCACCCACGCAGCAAGGAAGCTGGAAGCGAGCAGCAGTACTGCATCGACAACCATAAGGAATACCCAGCGAACCACACGATTCTTCACCAATTCTTGCATGTACAACCCCTATACCCGGTGTCTACATAGCCCCTATATGAAGGTCGGTCCCCAAGGTATGACATAGGAGCGCAGGTAGCGCCACTATACCATGCCCCATTTTCTCTGTAAATGAACATTTATCGCCGGGAAGCAAGAAACAACCTAATATTCTCCTATTCCTACACCATCGGATGCAACGAACTCCACCGGCATGCTGACCCTGCGGATTACCTCGGCAAACTGGAACTCCACCATGACACGGCTGTGCCGGTAATCGACGGCGGTGATGGTACCCAGAAAGTCTTTCATCGGCCCTTCGATGATCTTGATCGGCTCCCCTTTCTTGAACACCGCCTTCGACGGTTTGATCGTTCCCTTGTTGTGCATGATCCAGGAAGCGTAGGCATAGTCTGGCCCACGCAACTCAATGGTCTTGTCCAGATTCTTCAGAAACCCATAGCAACCAGGAAGCCGATGGACTTCCGTACCCAAGGGGGAAAGGTCCTCCTCACTGGAAATCAACAGGTACCCGGGCAGGATCGGGTGATCAGTCATGATTTTCTTTCCCTTGCGCCGGTCGATCATGCGGCGCATCGGAATGAAAATCTCCACCATCCACTCTTCGCCCAATTCCCGACCGAAAAACTTGTAAAGATGCGAACGCATCCGCTCCTCGCCGCCAGTTCTACACGCAATGAAATAATAGTTCATAGTCGCCCATAGTAGGATAGTTTCGTCATTTTGTCAGTACTGCGAATGCCTCTTCCAGGCTTCTTCGCATCAAGGTCCGGTCCGGTTCCAAACCCGTCCAATTCCGTATGGCGATTGATCCTTGGTTGACAAGCATCCCCAGTCCGTCCAAGGTCTTCCAACCCGCTTCACGCGCTTTCTGAAGAAACGCAGTGTCCACGGGATTGAACACCACATCACAGGCAAGGCAGTCTTTCAGTCCCCCCTCGAATTCCACATTGATGCAGGCCTGCTTGTTGAACAACCCCACCGAAGTAGCCTGCACCGTAACCAGTCCATCTTCCTGCAGACGATAGGTGCCTTCCCATTTCTCCGTCCGGACGATGGTCTTGGAAATACCCTGCAGACGCTTGGCCACTGCCTGCGCCTTGTCCTCACTGCGGTTCACCAAAACCACTTCCCGAATCTCAGCAAGCACCAACTCGGTGGCAATGGCTGAAGCCGCCCCTCCGGAACCGAAGAGTATGACCTTCCTCTGTGCAATGTCCCCGAGGGCTTCCTTCAACGACTGGAGGAAACCTTTGCCGTCGGTATTATCCCCTACATAGGTACCGTCCGGTTGTCGGGTGATGCAGTTCACCGCCTGACACAGCCGCGCGCTCTCACTCAGGTCATCGAGGAAGGGAAACACCTGCTGCTTGAACGGGGCCGTTACATTGCCGCCTGCAAACTGCAACGCCCTGAGCCCCCACATGCTCGCTTCCAACTCCGTCGGTTGCACCTCGCAGGTGAGATAACGGCCCGGATGATTGAGTGCGGAAAAGGCTTCTTCCACCATATATTGGGTCGGGTTCCCCACCACAGGATTTCCTATGCAGAAATATAGGTCCGGTAGCGGTCCTTTCATCAAAGCTGCCAATGCATCCATAGATTCCTCCCTGTGTATTCTACTACAGAGTTGGTGATACGTCCAATTCCTACTGTTCTCTAGCAATTTATGCTAGATTATTAGTAACCTGTTGCAGTATAAAATGGATTTACCATAGTATGGGAGAGAAACAGGTATAACAATGGAATCCTTGGATGTCACACCCTATTTACAACCCACCACTTTACTCGATTTCGATGCCACGGATATACAATTCCTGGTCAGGAGCCGCAACTGGCGACGCCTTCAGAGTACCTCGGCGCAGGTGAATGCAATATTTTGCTACGTCCGTGATGAAATAGCATTTGGCTATGCAAAGCAATTCGCCCTTCACGCCTCAGAAATTCTTGTGCTCGGATATGGCAACTGCATCACGAAGACCACGCTTCTGATGGCTCTGCTGCGCGCAGTAGGCATCCCCTGCCGGTTGAAAGCCGGTATGGTCAGCAAGGTGTTGCATCGAGGACTCCTCCATGGGCTGTCCTATCGGCTCAGTTTCGACACCCTCTACCACAGCTGGGTGGAGGTTTGGTACAAGAACAACTGGGTGGAGATCGGGGGGCACATCATCGATCGTCCGTATCTGGAAAAACTGCAGGCGAAGTTTCCCGACTACATGGGTAGTTTCTACGGCTATGGCATCGCCGTATTGAATTTCCGCAACCCTCCCATCACCTGGGAGGAGGATGACACCTTCATCCAGAGCAAGGCGATCGCCGAAAGCTTGGGCACGTTCAACGACCCCGATGCATTCTTTGCCGCATTCCCGGAGGCGGAGAGCCGAACCCACACCTTGCGCTACCGCAAGATGCTCCGCCCCAAACTGAACGCAAGCATTGCAAAATTACGAACCAGATAAGCAGGGGGTCAACGGACTTGAATCGCTTTCTCGCCCTGCTTGGTCACATACCCGATGATCGGGAACCCTGTCTGGTTGCTGTAGGCCAATGCATCGGCCTCGCTGAAACTGAGGAGCAAACCACCGGACGTCTGGGGATCGAAGAGAAGGTCCTGATGCGCTTGGTCCAATTCGCCTTGCATGTCCACCAGCGGTTGCAGGTATTCACGGTTGTTGTACAGCCCGCCCGGATTCATCCCCATACCAGAATACTCCAAGGCTTCCGCAAACAGAGGAATCGAGTGGCCTTCCAACACGAAAGTCAAACCTGAGGCTTTGGCCATCTCCTGGGCGTGCCCCAACAACGAGAACCCGGTGATGTCGGTGGCTGCATGCACTGAGAAAGCTGCAGCCCGGTCACGGGCATATCCGTTGAGCGTCGTCATGCTTTCGATCGCCTTTGCGGCTGCCTGAGATGAAGCCACCCCGGCCTTCACTGCAGTATTGATGACACCGACCCCGAGGGGTTTGGTCAGCACCAGGACATCCCCTTCCCGGGCGCCCGCATTCGACCAGACGTTTCCCACCTCGGCGAAACCGGTCACACAAAGTCCATATTTGGGGGTCGGGTCGCTGATCGTATGCCCTCCGGCGATTACCGCCCCAGCTTCGGCAACCTTGCTCTGGCCGCCCAAGAGAATTTGTCTAAGCACCGAAAGCTCAAGACAGGAAGGAAAACACACCAGGTTCAAGGCTACCTTGGGTTGTCCACCCATTGCAAAGATGTCGCTGAGCGCGTTTGCCGCTGCAACCTGACCGAATACATAGGGATCATCGACCATGGGGGGAAAGAAATCGACGGTCTGGAGCATCACCTTCCCCGTGGTATCATCAAGCGAATACACGAAGGCGTCATCGCTGCCTTCATAGCCCTCCACCAGGTCGGGGCTCTTCATGACCGGAAGACTGTCGAGCACCTCGTGCAACTGAGAGGGCGACAACTTGGCGGCACACCCGCTGGTCTTCACCATCTGGGTCAATCTGACTTCTTGCATATGCGAATTCCTCCTTTCCTGGGCAACCTTCATACATCATCTCATGCCCGAAACTGAGGCATGCAGAAACAGTTAACCATTATTCGCTTAAAAATGCAATGGAAATCGTAGGAAATCGCTTCCTCAAAAACGGAGGGATACCGCAATTATTCCTCTTCAGGTTGCTGCTTATCAACGACGGTAGGGATGAAACGTTCGATAAAGGAAGCTTTCTTGGCCCGATAGGTAAGATAAAAGAAACCGGCTATGCTGAAGGCGACCGCCCCGATGAAATTGACGAACAGATCCTTCATTGTATCAATGAGCCCGATATCCAGATATCCGCCCAGCCCCAGGTCCTTTCCATTGACGGCGACCGACTGGATGTCGCTTACGGTGACCACCCGCAGGGTCTTGGTCGGGTCGAGGGCGGTGGTATGGAGCACATGGATGATCGTATCCTTCTGCATGTCGGTCCCAAAGAACATATCCATGAAGAACTCAAAGAATTCCCAGATCACCCCGATGGTCATCGAAAAACAGAAAGCGACGATGCAGACAAAGATTGGCTCCAGCCGAAAGGAGAACCGCTCGTTCTGGTTGAGGATGTCGACCAAGGAAAATCCGATGGCAGCTGCCAGAAAGCCGTTGATCGTATGCAGCATCGTATCCCACAGAATGACCGTCTCGTAATACGATCGCATCTCTCCCAGAATCTCAGCGGCAAAGATGAAGATCAGGATGATGTTCTCCAGGGTATCAGGGATGTCGATACGGGTATTCGTCTCGATCAAGGACGGAATGGCGAACAGCATCAGGGTGAGTACACACAGGAATACGTTTTCATAGTTTCGGTTGAACACCTGGGCTATCAGAATGAGCACTACGACCAGACGCAGGAAATAATGCACCAGGCGAGCGCTGTCGCGCTCCTTGATTATTTGTCTGAGCGTCTTCTTCTGGGGGGCTTTCCATCGTTTCATCAAACCATTGTGGGCTGAGCGTACAAACAGGTCAAGAGAGAAGACCAACCTTCCTGCCAAAAAGCTGAAGGGAATCGGAGCACAGGATGGCCAGAACCTTACTAGGTATTCCCACTTGCCGGACCACGTGCATGTGACTATATTTAAGTTGTTGCTAAAGGAATACTTATTTTGATACCCAAGGAAGGGAACCTATGAACAATGAACAACTGACACGTATGGCTACTGGAAAAGGCTTTATCGCTGCATTGGATCAAAGTGGAGGGAGTACGCCGAAAGCACTGCTGCACTATGGAATTTCGCAAGACGCGTACCAGAGTGAGGAACAGATGTTTGATCTGGTGCATGCCATGCGGACCAGGATCATTACCAGTCCGGCTTTCACCAAAGACCACATTCTCGCAGCGATTCTGTTTGAAAACACCATGGACCGCAGCATCGAGGGGATGCCCACCGCTGAATACCTTTGGAAGCAGAAAGGGATTGTCCCCTTTTTGAAAGTGGACAAGGGGCTTGCCGACCCGGCCGACGGTGTGCAGTTGATGAAACCCATCCCTGATCTGGAATCCTTGCTTGCACGAGCAGTGAAGCAGGGCATCTTCGGCACCAAGATGCGCTCGGTCATCAAGGAGGCCAATACCAAAGGCATCAAGCAGATCGTCGAGCAGCAGTTTGCGATGGCCAAGATCATCTTGCAGGCAGGCTTGGTTCCCATCATCGAACCGGAAGTGGATATCCACAGCATAGACAAACAGGCATCGGAGAATATTCTGAAAGTGGAGATTGCCAAACACCTTGCGTCCCTCAATGCAGAGGACAGGGTAATGCTCAAGCTCTCCATTCCGACCAAGCCCAATTTCTATGCAGCCTTGCAGAAAGAAGCGCACATGGTCCGCGTGGTGGCGCTCTCAGGTGGGTATACCCGGAACAAGGCGAATACACTGCTTGCCAAGAACCATGGATTGATCGCCAGCTTCTCACGGGCACTGACGCAAGATCTGCACGTCGACCAATCTGACGAGGAGTTCAACAAAATCCTGGCAACTTCCATCGCAACCATCTACGAGGCATCCATAACCTAAAACGGAACGGTTGTCTTCCCCGCTTCCGATTCCTCCGAAGCGGGGCGACACCAGAGCCCCCTGTCTATACCGAAAGCCGGACCATTACTGCCAGTCAACCTCGGTCTCGGGATCCAGCGGATAGACCGGACGGGGAAGCTTGGTATACGGAAGCGCAGAAAGCACTTCGTTGGTGCTTCCATCGGTGAGGGCCATGACCGAATATCTGCTGATCGCCCTGATCTCGGGTTCAAGATACCCGAGTTTGACGACGATCAACTTACGCTGTTCGGGTGCTACGCCCAATGCGCGCATCATATCAGGATCATAGGCTCCCACATGACGCGAGGTGACGACCACATCGATGCCGCCGACGTGCACCAAGGCAAGATCGACCTGGTTTCCATCCCAATCCCGTGTAAGGGCTTTGACCTGCATCCTCGCCTTGACCGGCGAACTCTTGCGTGTGTCGAATGCGGCGCCCAACGAGGCGTCAAGCCATGCACCTTCCCCCGATGCAAACGCTGCCTCGACCAGCTTGGGATCATAGAAGCATTGGTAGAGTGCCGGAGGATCAAGGTGGGAAGCTTCCGTATCGGCGAGCATGAGCTTAAGGAAGTTGGTCACATCTCCGCTGCTGCCGGCTGTCGGATTATCCCCACTGTCACTGATGACCACCGGAGCAAACTTCTCCACCTTCTTCAGGCACAGGGAGAGAGCGTCCTCGGGAAGATAGGTCTCATTGTAGAAATGGAACTCCTTTCTTCTCCGCCAAAAATTCCGGGCCAACTGCAGGGCGACCTTCTTCGCCGCTTGGCGGTTTGCATCGGCAACCACCAAAGCCACGATGCTGTTTGGTGCCGTATCGGCCCAGGGGAACCCCAACAAATAGGAAGCGGCCATGATGCCACGTTCCTGTTCCAACACCTTCAGCTGGGCCATCAGGCTTACCATCGGCTCGACGCTGGTCTCCGACTGTTCACCTGCTACGATCATGGGGATGCGCACCATCTCGATGACCGGCTTGGCTCCCTGTTCCAATGTCTGGATGATCATCTTCGCCGCATGGACCCCGGTTTCGAAGGTATCGGTATGGGGAGCACATTTGTAACCGACGAATCCGTTTGCGGCCTGCAGCATGGGTTCGGTAATCGTCGCATGCATGTCCAATGAGGTGATCAAGGGGACATCGGGTTGGATCTGCCGGATTGCCGAAAGCAAATCCCCTTCCGCCGATCCCAGTCCGGCGACCCGCATGGACCCATGCAAGGACAAGCAGATCGCATCGACGTGACCGGCCTGTTTAAGGGCATCCAGCAATTCAGATTTCAAGCTCAGATACACTTCCTGTTCCCACTCCCCGTTGGGAACAGCCCGGGCGATCAAAGTGGGAACCACCTCGTATCCCGCTTGCTGCAACGTCGAGACAACCCCTCCGATGCTGTCCTGCTTGATCGGACTAAGCATCTCAGCACCCCGTCTGATGCGGATATCCTGCCAACCGGCAAGAATGGGGTTGAACGTATTCGATTCATGGTGCATGCCACCGACAACCACTCGCTTCATAGACTCTCCTTCTCCAAAACACTGCGTAACACTGTGCTGTAACGCCATCCCTGATTCGACGTATCGCCTACCTGGGGAATGCGGAAAAACAACGAAAGCAGATTCACCGCCGCTCCTTCCGATGCATCGTTGTGGGCATTGGCAAAGACCACCTTGCCTGCCAGATCGGATGAAAGCAATGGTTGCACTTCAGTACAATAATCAGTAAGGAATCCTCCGAGATAAATGATCTGAGGATCGAGGACGGAGGCGATGCTGCGTAGGTTTCCAACCAATTCATCAAGGATGGCCGTTCGGATCGCCGCATCATGTTCCAGATCCTCCTTCCGTTTGCATCCGGCAGCCAATTGCCTGCCTTGTTCTGACCGGTTCATGAGGGCACTGATGAACTCTCCCGAGCGGGAATCCGAACCACGATACAACCTGCCGCCAAACACCAACCCCAAGCCGATACCGAAGGGGGAAACCCCGCTGGGAACATGCCCGCTGGGATACGTACGTGCCAACAGGTAGAGGAAATTGTCCTGGCGTTCGGCCGCCCCCTCATACAGGTAGCGCTGCACACAGCAGTTGGCATCATTTTCCAAGACCACGGGAAAGGGGAAGGTCTCGGCAAAGAAGGCGGAGAAATCACAATCCTTGAGCTGATGGGTCCAACAATCCCGCACCACCTGTCCATTGGTCTCCACAATACCGGGCAGGGCGATGCCCACCCCGAGGACGGGAATTCCTGCGCACAACCCGACCAACTGAGCCACCACCGTCTGTACCAATTCCTCGAACCGCTGCTTGGCATCGGCGGTATTGAGGAGGGGAAACTCAATCTGCTCGGAAAACACCACCGAACCGACGGGGTCGATGAGGGACGCCCATATGCTGTCGGCCAGCAGTTCCAGGCCGATGACCCTGCCGAAATCGCGGTTCAACTCCAGGGCAACCGCCCTGCGGCCCAACGAAACCGGCTCGATCTTCAGAGCGGCCACGCTGCACTCACGCACCAACCCCGCTTCCTGCAGACGATTGATGTTGTAGGTGACCGTTGAGGGCTGCAGTCCCAATTCCTTGGCTATGGCCACACGGGCTTTGGGCCCCTTGCGAAGAAGCTGGAGGATCAAAAGCGCATTCGCCACTTTCTGATACTGACTGTTGCCCACAATTTTTTTCATCAGGACCTCACGGTAGCCACCATCCGCTCGACTCGCCCGCGGTCGGTATGCTGGAGCAGGAACTCAGGCTGCCGAAGCAGACCGCCCATGTAGATATGATCGGGTCGGTAGGTCATCAGACTTGCATTCTCAGAGTGCAGATACATATGATATTCCTTCGCATGCAGGACGCTGTGCACCTTCTGGATGTTCCGTTCGGTTATTCCCGCCCCCGGCATGATCACAATTTTCTCTTTATAGCGCGCGAGCAAGTCTGAGAGCAGGTCCAAGCCTTCGGGAACCGAAGCCTCCTGACCGCTGGTCAACACCCGATGGACCCCGATCTCAATCAGATCCTCCATGGCTTCATACGGGTCGCGCGTCATGTCGAACGCCCGGTGGAACGTGACCTCCAAAGGAGAGGCCACCGCAAGCAACTGCTTCGAACGGACCTTGTCCACCCTTCCTTCCGGGGTAAGGATACCGAAGACCAGTGCGTTCGCACCCGCCTCCTTGAACAGGCGGGCATCGGCAAGCATGGTCTCGAACTCCACATCGGAATAACAGAAATCACCCCCACGGGGACGAATCATGACATTGATGGGAATCGTCGACTTTTCCTTGGCGACCTGGAAGGCTCCCAAAGTCGGGGTCAAACCCCCTTCGAACAAGTCGGAGCAGAACTCCACCCGACTGGCGCCGCCTGCCTCTGCGGCAAGAATGGACTGTACGGAATCGAGGCAAATCTCTATGGCTATATCGTTCTTTTTCACAACCTATACTCCTTCTCCATACTAGCATTGTATGGTCCGTGTTATCGAGGATAATTTTAATGGCGCTTATTCTTTCAACGCCCCTTCCCCGAATCCCTTGATCACCGACTCATGGGCGACAAGATAGAGGACGAACATGGGAATGGTTCCCACCACCAAGGCTGCGAATTGCAGACCGTAATCCTCATTGAGCCGACCGGCGAACGAATTGATTGCAACCGGAAGGCTGCGCATATCCTCTCCGCTGGTCAGCGTGAATACCATCAGAAACTCATTCCAGTTTCCCAGAAAACTCAGGATCGCCATGGTGGCCAACACCGGGGTGGAAACGATCAGGATGATCTTCCAGAAGATCTGGATGTAGGTCGCTCCGTCGATGACAGCAGCCTCAATGAGGGCGTCGGGAACCGAACGGACATAACTGGTGGCAAGCAGCACCGACATGGGAAGCCCGAACGCGATGTAGGGCAGCAGGACACCCAACCGGGTATTGTACAATCCCACCGTCGTCTCCATGATGAACAGCGGAGTGATAACCGAGTTGACCGTGATCAAGAGCCCCAGGGTGAACAGGCCGAAGTAGACCTTGCTGCTGGAAAACCCGAATTTTGTCAGGGCGAATCCGGCAGCCAAGGCAAGCAGGACGGTGGCTGCCGTGCTGATCGCCGAATACAGTACGCTGTTGAGGAAGGAAACCACCAGGTTACCGTATGCAAACGCCTTGCGGTAGTTGTCCCAGGTCGGAGATGCAGGAAGCCTGAGCGGATGCAGCATGATCTCTCCCATCGGCTTGAAGGAAGAGTACAGCATCCATGCCACCGGCAGGATGGTCACCAACGTGAACAAGACCAAGCAGATGTAGGAAACAATGGTTGTGGTATGGGAAATGGTTTGGGTACGGCCTTTCATTGCGTCCTCCTACTCGTATTTTTTTTGTGCTTTGCCGTAGATGCCCCGAACCAAGGAGATCAGGCCGACACTGAGCAGCACGATGATGATCGAAACAGCGCTTCCCTTACCGTAATTATGGAAGGTGAAGGTATGTTGGTAGAGATACAGCGCCATGACGTAGGTATAATTGACCGGACCTCCGGCAGTCATGGCATAGACGAGGTCGAAGCTCTTCAGGCTTCCCGAGATGGCCAGTACGGAACTGGTGAATATGACCGTACTCATTGCGGGCAGCACGATCTTGAAGATGATCGTCGACTCCTTCGCCCCGTCGATTACTGCAGCTTCGAATACGGAATTGGGGATGCGTTGCAGATTCGCCAGGAATATGACCATGTACAGACTGGTGTGCTGCCAAAGCAGGACCACCAGTACCGGAAGCATGGCAAATTTCTCACTCTCAAAGATGCGGACCACGTAATCAGGGTTGCCGCTGATCATCCGGACAAAGGTGGTATAGATGCCCACCGGGCTGAATACCCGGTTCCACAAGAGGGCGATGACCACCGAGGAAATGGTGATCGGAAGGAAGATCATGAATTCAAAGAACTTGGTGCCCTTGACCCATTTGCGGTGCAACAGATACGCCAACAGCAACCCCAGCGGGATCTGGCCGAACACGCTGATCAACATGATCTGCACATTGTTCCAGAGCGAACGGGCGAACACCGGGTCGCTGAGAATCTGGATATAGTTGTCCAACCCGTTGAAACCGGTCATCTTGAACCGTTTCCATTCGGTGAACGACAAGCCCAGACTCATGAAAATGGGGAAAATGATGATTGCCATATAGATGACGAAGGCGGGAAGCAACAGGGCATGGTAGCTTGCTCGTTTATTCAGTCTTGGCATGGGGACATACTCCTTGGAACGAGAGAACGTGCCGGTATACCGTAGTTACCGGCACGTCTGGATGAAATGCGCGAATCGTCAATCAGTCGCGGTTGGAATCGTTCTGGGCGACCCATGCCTCATACTTGCTTGCAATATCGGACGGGTTTCCGTTACCCATCATCATGGCCTGCAGATCGGTGTTGAGCAGCGTCACGCCTTCACCGTCCATGATCGAGTCAAAGACATACCCCATCGGATAGGTGGCGCTGAAAGTGACAAACTTGCCCTGCATGATGTCGAGCTTGGTCTTGGACAGGTCGAGGTTGTAGGAAGGAACTTCGCCGTACTGGGCGCGGATGGCAGCACCTTCAGCTCCGTTGTAGAACTTGATGAAGGTAAGTGCGGCCTCCAGCTTGGCCTTGTCCTTCTCCACTGCCTTTGCGATGCCGAAGCCTTCGGAGGCGACTGCACTGCTGGTGTTGTGGACGATCTCGCCGGGAAGAGCCGGGAATACGCGCATCTCGATGGCGTCCCGCTGCTCTGCAGGCAACTGGCTGTCCATGGCGCTGGTTCTCCAGGCGGCATCAATGAGGTAGACGGATTTCTGCTGGTAGAATTCCTGGTCGGCCTCGGTGTTGGACATCTGGTTCACGCCGGGGGAGAACAAGCCGTTGTCGCTCATCGACTTGATGATCTCAAGCGACTTTACGAACGGAGCCTCGGTGAAGGAAGCTTCGCCCTTGGCGGCCTTGAGAAGCCATTCACGGCCTCCAAAGCGCTCAATGAAAGTGCCAAGCAACCAGGAGTTGACTACCCAAGGGTCCTTGTTGCCCATGCTCATCGGATAGTAGCCGGCCTTGCGGATCACCGGGACCTGTGCCAGCAATTCCTCGAACGTCTTGGGATATTCAAGACCGAGTTTCTTCAGGATTGCAGTATTGGCATACACGGTATGGCATACGGCGAAGGAAGGGGGAATCATGTAGAGTGCTCCTGCAGAACCCTGGGGAAGCCAAGTGGCGGAAGCAAACTGACTCTTGAAGGAATCATCAAGATAGGGAGTAAGATCCAAGGTGAGTCCGGTCTCGGTCACATAGGCGGTACGGGCACCACCATAGCAGGTGAACAGATCGGGAATCTTCTTGGAAGCGGCCATCGACTGGAATTTCTGGTGGAAAGCTTCCCCGGAAGCATACTCGATGTCGAGTTTGATGTTGGGGTATTTCTCTGCAAATGCAGCCATGACGGCATTGTGGCCGGCATACTGATCATTGGCAGGATCGATCTGCATGTAGGCAGTCAGAACCACCGGACCTTCCGTGCTCGCTTCCTTCGTACCGGCAGCCCAGGTCAACGAGGCAACCATCAGGAGCATAAGAGTGAACAACAAAGACTTTTTCATGGAGAACTCCTTTAATTCATTCATTGAATTAAGTATTTAACTACATTGTTTGATTTGTCAAGAATTCTCGGTATATTTCAGTACAATTTTTACCTAGTGATGCAAACAGGTTGCTCCTGGCCTCCTTGCTTGCCGGAAAAACACCTGTTTGCTATGCTGGGACAATCGGGAGGCACCTGCATGGCGACGTTCGTCCCCTACAAGAACTACTTCTACAACCAATTCCATGGCATGGCTTCACTCATCGTCTGTTCGGTGGGCAATGAGCAGAGTTCACCAGGGTTCGTGCATGGTCCGGATGTCCGGACCATGTATTCCCTGCATTTCTGCCTGCAGGGAGGAGGAACGCTCCGGTCGAACAACCGGGTGCACAAGGTTGAGACAGGAGATCTGATGCTCGTCTACCCCAACATCAAGGTGTACCCGAAGGCTGACCATCAGAATCCTTGGGAAATGTGTTGGGTGGGATTCACCGGGGGTGATGCCCGCCTGCTCACCGATGCCATCGGGTTCTCCCCCCTCCATCCGGTGATCAAGACGAATCCATCCAGCAGGGCTCGGATCGAGGAGACGTTCCGGGACATCTACAGCTGCCGGGGGGACCGTCCGGCACAGATCGTCGGCATGACCGGCAAGCTGTACACCTGCCTGTCCTTTCTGATGTCCCAGACCAGCCATGCCTTCCCCCACAATCCTGGACGGGAATACATAGAACCGGCCTGCGAGTACATCGCCCTCAATTATGCAAAAAAGATTACGATCGAGGACATCGCAACCGCCACCGGGGTCAGCAGAAGCTGCCTGTACCGCGCTTTCATGGCGAATCTTTCCCAATCCCCGATCGAATACCTGAGTGCCTATCGCATCAAAGTGTCATGCAATCTGCTGGAAAAAGGAGAGCTCTCCATCAAGGAAGTCGCCTATGCCTGCGGATTCTCCAATGCGCTGTACTACAACCGGGTGTTCAAGAAAGTGATGGGCTTTCCACCCACCAACTATCTTGACCACCTTTCTGTTTAGACGGCATACCCCAGGGCCTGGGGAAGCGAGAGGGAAATGGACGGAAACACCACGATCAATACCAGGACGATAATATAGGTGACGTAAAACGGGAGAAAGCCTTTGATGACCTTCTCGATGGGTTTGTTCGCGATTGCACACCCTGCCCACAGGGAAGTTCCGACCGGAGGGGTCAACAGACCGAGGCCGAGCGTCAGGACCATGATGAGGCCGAAGTGATACGGGTTGAACCCGAAGGACATGGCCACCGGATAGAGAATCGGAGTCAACAAGATGAGCAGGATTCCCATATCCATGAAACATCCCAGGATTACCATCATGATGATCATCAAGAGCATGCCGACGGCGGGGCTGGAGGATATGGACATCAGGGTATTGGCCACCAAGGTAGGCACCTTCAGATACGACAGACAATAGCTGAATGCACTGGAGGTGGCGATGATCGCCATGATGGTTCCCAAGGTCTTCAGGGACTTCATCAGGCATTGCATCAATTTGTGCATCGTCATCGTCTTGTAGACGAACATGGTGATGACCAGTGCATAGACGGCGGCGATGGCTCCGGCTTCGGTTGCCGTGAACACCCCGGCGACGATTCCCACCGCCACGATGAGGATGGTCACCAACCCGAGCAATGCTTCGCGTATGATGACGATGTTCTCTTTCCATGATTTTTTCTCGGAGATGGGATACTTCTTGCGTATGGCGATGATGAAGGAAACAGCCATCAAGGCTACGGTCAAAAGCAGACCGGGAAGGTAGCCGGTGATGAACATGGTGCTGATCGAAAGCCCGCTTCCTGCAGCCACCACATAGAAAATCATGTTCTGGCTGGGGGGGATGATGATGCCTTCCACCGAGCTGGTACAGGTGACGGCGATTGCATAATCAGCGTCATACCCTTCCTTGACCATGGCCGGGATCAGAAAGGATCCAATGGACGAGACGTCGGCGATGGAGGAACCGGAAATGCCTCCGAAGAACATCGAGACCAGGCAGTTCACCAAGGCCGTGCCCCCACGGACCCGTCCGATGAGGACATTGGAGAACTTGGTCAGGCGGTCGCTGATCCCCCCATCGGTCATGATCTGCGCCATGATGATGAAGAAGGGAACACACATGAAGGTGAAACTGGTGATGCCGGTGGCCATTTTCTGAAACAGATTGAAAAACGGAATGCCTAAATACAGGCCGGTGAACAGGGAAGCCACCCCGAGAGCGAAGGAAATGGGAAAGCGCAGGAGCATCAGCAGCACCAGGCTTCCGAACAGGATCATGATCCCTACCGAAGTGCTCATACCGTACCTCCACGCTCAATCGTCAACTCCTCGATGGTCTTCACTGCATTCTGTTCCGCTTGATAGGCGGAGACGGGTTTACAAAGCACGATCAGGGCGTTGAGGGCGGAATACACAAGCATCAGAATGCCTCCAGCCACCAAGGGGGCATAGAGCCAGCCTTGGGAAATATGGGTTGCAGGTTGCGGTTTGGGCAGGTTGAGCTTGGTGATCATCCATCCATAGCGAATCATTTCAGCAAAGAACCAGACCAACAGGACATGGCGAAAGAGGTCCGCCAGTTTGCGCAGAACCGGGGAAAGGTGGTTGTACAGGAAATACAGGGCGGCGTGGTCGTCGGTGAAAATATCAATGGGCATGCACAGGTACCCAAACCAGACCAACAACATCAAGGTCACTTCCTCCGACCAGCTGAACGGCGCATTGAATACGAAACGCATCACGACCTGAACAAAGGTGATCAGGGTGGCAACAATCAACAGAATGCTGCTCAGATAGCGTTCAACATGGACGAACCGTTCCAATTGTTTCCGTACGGTGTCCAACAAATTCCGTGGTTTCTTCATGGTTCTTCTCCAAATACAGACGATTCCTTCCTGCACCGATGTCCAAACACAGGTAATGCAGACAGGAAGGAATCAAGAAACAAGGTACGTTCGTACTTAGCGAACTGCTTTGATTTGCTCGATGATGGTCTTGTACTGCGGGTACATGTCATACATCGGGGAGACGGCATTCTGGAATTCCTTGCTGTCCACTTCGAAAATCTGGCAACCGGCTTCCTCAACCTTCGCACGGGACTCGTTTTGGAAATCCATCATTGCCTGGCGCTGCCATACGGCGGCTTCCTTGGCGGCATCACGTACTGCCTGCTTCTGGCTGTCATCCAGCTTGTCCCATGCCTTCTGGCTCATCAACAGGACGGCTGGAGGTGCCATGTGCCCATCCAAGGAGAAGTACTTGGCGACTTCATAATGGCCGGAGGTGTAGTAGGAGACGAAATCGTTCTCTGCTGCATCGATGACACCGGTCTGCAGACCCTGGTAGACCTCACCATAGGCCATTGGGGTGGCGGCTCCGCCGAGCAGTTCAACCATCTTGATGGCGACTTCACTGGGCTGGACGCGGACTTTCAGGCCTTTCATGTCGGCAAGGCTCTTAATGGGTTTCTTCGTGGAGTAGAAGTTGCGGGAACCTGCTTCCCAGAACTCAAGTCCGATGATTCCGTATTTCTTCAGGCTCTCCATGACCGACTGGCCGATGGATCCATCCAGAACCTTGTATTTCTGATCGGTGCTGGTGAAAATGTACGGCAGGGTGAATACACCCACTTCATCGGCGGTGGAAGCCAATGCGGACGTATTGACGCGGGCGAAATCAAGACTGCCGATCTGCACCTGGTCGATGGTCTCACTCTCGTTGCCGAGCTGGGCATCCAGATACACATCGATCAAGACGCTGCCGTTGGTCTTCTGTTTGACCAGATCGGCAAACATCAGCATGCCCTTGGAGATGGGATTGTTCGCCGGCTGGTTCTCAGCAAGCTTGAATTTCACTACGGCGGGACCGGCACTCTTGGTTTCGGTTCCCCCTTGGGCAAACAGCGTGGTTGCCAGCAACAGTACCAAACATACGGTCAAAAGCTTTTTCATCGTTTGATCCTCCTTGAATATTACTTCCATGCAAGCAGTTTCTCTGCCGATTCATGGTCGATGAACAAATGCCAATCGGGATGGGTCTTGAGCAAGGTAGCGGGAACCATCGGATCCACAGACCGGGTGATGGTGTGGTACACCGCCTCGGCTTTCACGGCATGGGGGACCGATGATACGATGTGCCGTGCAGAGAGGATCTGCTTCGGGCACATGGTGATGGCCATCTGCGGTACATCGCCGATGCTC
Organism: Sphaerochaeta sp.; assembly: GCF_050256055.1. Classification (NCBI taxonomy): domain Bacteria; kingdom Pseudomonadati; phylum Spirochaetota; class Spirochaetia; order Spirochaetales; family Sphaerochaetaceae; genus Sphaerochaeta; species Sphaerochaeta sp. The sequence goes on from NZ_JBFWIJ010000031.1 coordinate 17,224, forward strand.
CTGAACCACCCTTCTCCGACCTGTTGCTGCTTGCATCGTGCGTCGAGGGTGACCACCTTGTAGGCAAGATCGGTGTCGAAGTCGGCCGGGGGATCGTTGAAGGCGATATGCCCGTTCTCTCCGATCCCGATTACCCCGACATCCACCGGTTTCTTGCGCAGCTCTGCACTCAGAGCCGCAATGTTCGCCTCTACATCACCTTCGCCGTTCACAAAGTGGGCAGCCTTCAGACAGACTTTGGAAACGAAGCGTTCCTTCAGGTACTTCCGAAAACTGGCGATATGCGATTCACTCAGTCCGACATACTCATCGAGATGGAACATTTCCACCTTGGACCAATCAACCGCCTCCTGGGTAAGGGCTTCCATAGTCTCGAACTGACTGGCTCCGGTTGAAAGTATGATCCGTGCTTCACCGTTTGCAGCAATCGCCTCATTTAGGAGATGTGCAATGGTGCGGGCCGCTTTTCGGCCCAGTTCCTGCGGATTATCCGCAACTGAAATGGTAATACTCATAGGTACTCCTCATTGGTGATGATATGGTGCAGGGGATGTGTCACCGTGTGGTGGACACTTCGACTCCTGATACAAACACTCTCTGTATGGTGATGTTCTGATCGAACAGCAGCAGGTCCGCCTGCTTGCCGAGTGCAATGCTGCCGGTTTCCTGATCAAGACCCATGAAGCGCGCGGGCAGCAACGAAGCCGAGCGAACCGCTTCCCACATCGAAAGGCCGACGCTCTCGATCAGGGTACGGACGAGCCGGTCGCAGGTGGCGACACTGCCGGCAAAGCAGCTTCTGTCAGGCATCTTGGCGATTCCGTCCTCGACAAATACCGTCTGCCCGCCGTTGATCGGTCCCAGGATGGAGGGCCCGTTTCCCTGTCCGGCAGCCCGCATGCTGTCGGTGCAGCAGCAGATCTGCTCATGATCCTTGCATTGGAAAATGAGCCGCAGCAGGTCGGGAGGCAGGTGCATACCGTCGGCGATGACCTCGACGGTCAGTCCATCGATCAGATATCCGCTTTCCACCACGCCCAGTACGCGCCATCCATCCTTTCGGGTGATACTGGACATGGCTGAGTAAAAATGCGTCAGATGTTTGAAGCCATGGTCGAATGCCTCGCGCATCTCTTCATACGTAGCGCAGGTGTGGGCTGCCGAGATCTTGATACCCATGGGAATCAAGGTGTCGGCCATTTCCAAGGCGCCGGGAAGCTCCGGTGCCACCGACCAGCGCTTGATCGCCCCATCGGCGTAGTCGACGATGCGCATATAGTGTTCTTTCTCGGGAAGCCTGAGATATCGGCTTTCCATCGCCCCCTTCTGCTCTGGACAGAAATACGGACCTTCCAGATGCAGGCCGCTTAGGTGCGGCATATCCTCTTTCCTGCAGCGTGCCTGCTTGAAGATGTCAATGGTACGAAAAAGATCCTCATCGCTGGAGGCAAGGGTGGTCGGCAGGATGGTGGTCGCACCGAAGTGCAGGTGGGCTTTTGCTGCTTCGCAAAAAGCATGCAGACTGCCGTCCATGTAGTCATACCCTCCGCTTCCGTGGGTATGGATGTCCACAAACCCGGGACTGAGATACAGGGACCGGCAATCTATGATGGTAGTTGCACCGGCTTTGATCGACGGGGGGACCGGTTGCACGCCGAACGCTTCGATACGCCCTTCGTTTTCAAGCAAATATGCATCATCAAGCACCTTGTCTTCCAAGATAAGCTGTGCGTTGATAAACAATTGCATGGTACATTCCCCCTCACGTAATCACACAAACCGTGTTCTACTGGAGCAATGCTAACACCGCTTGTATCCATGCGCTATACACAATTGTTGCAGGAATATAGCAATTTGATGCAATCAAATCGAATGAAGGGTCAGAACGTTGGAGGGAAGGCAGGTATATGCTCATAGGCAACCGCCATACCTACACCCTCCGATCATCTGCGTCTCGCACCCAAGGTCGCAGAACGCCTGACAATACGGATAGGCTCGCTTTCCCCGGCATTTCTCGAAGTCATTGCACAAAGTTGGCTTTCAGATGATGAGCCGGATGCCATGAAAGAGTTTGGATCATCGCCTCTGAAGAACATCGAAAAGAAATTGTATAGAGATTGCAGGAAGCCAAAAAAAGACATTTGCCTTGGAAATATCCTCTCTGAAACAAGCTCGTCCCGCTTCTTCTTGGGAAGTGATCCTGGAACCTGGCCGGCAACCTATGAGACAGGACGAAGGATTGCTCTCTTCGCTCCCCTGCCCTGTTGTCAGGCAGGCTTTCTCAGAATCCAAACTTCCCGTTCCGAAAGATCCTCTGGGTCCTATCCCGGTCTCTCGGTTTGTTGGCCTTATTCAACCATCCGGATATGAAGAAAGCATGCAGAAGGTGTGAAATGAATGTACATTGATACAGTATACAAAGTCACAGTCCAGACAAATTCGGACATATCCGAGCAACAGCTTGCCAAATCAGCAATTTCCCTTTCCAGAGAGAATTGAAAGCCACTGCAACATCGCATCCCCTACCATATAGTATGAAATTCGCTCCTTTAACTTAACATATTTCATGATATTAGCAATTATTACTTGCGTAAATCATGCATAGATACCAGAAAGACCTCTGGTTCGAAAACTTTGCGGAAGTCAGGGATGTCTCAGATCTCTCAGTCATTCCTGAAAGAACAACGAAACCAAACGGGACGTTCCCAAGAAGGTGTTGATGCAAGTGCAATCTGATGTATTGGATCAGACAGAGCGTTGGCTGGAACAGAAAAATTTATGGCGGGAATTCCCATTCCAGCACCCCAGAAAAAGGACATCAGCATTCGAAGCACTGATAGTATTGAACCCCTAGCACGTCTTATTCGAAATGAGTGGGATCAAGGCCAGCAGACGATTGCATACCTTACCGCTGTTCTGGAAGAACATGGATTCATTGTAATCATGAGCAAACTCCCCACAGTGGGCGGTTGTGATGGCATGCAAGCAATAGTATAGGAAACACCGATTTTTGTTTGTCCTCACCTTGTAACCGGTGACCGACAGCGATTCACGCTTGCCCATGAACTAGGGCACTTTTACCTTTCCGGGAAACTGGATGCATCGATGGATGAAAAAAAGTCTTGCCTTCGATTCGCGCAGGCATTTCTCCTTCCTTCAGAATTGTATTCAAGGAACTAGGATACAAACGGAACACGTTGGAATTGGGAGAACTCTACCAAATGAAACATCGGTATGGGATAAGCATACAAGCATGCCTGCGCCGTACTTTCGACTGTCATATCATAACAGATTCGACATACAAACAGCTGTGCATGTATTTTCCCAAACAGGAATGGAGGAAAGAAGAACCAGAGGAACCCTATCCTGCAGAAACGACTGAACGTTTCACCCAATTGGTCTTTCATTCTCTTGGAGAAGGATTCATTACAGAAGCAAAAGTTGCTGAGTGTAAGCGTACCAAGATTCCATGTTACTCTGATGAAGGGAACCACCGATGCAATTGCTCATGAGTGATTCAAATATTTTTATTGATCTGGAGGCAGGGCGGTTATTAGCTTCCTTTTCATATTGCAGTACCTGATATATTCCAGGATTTGTAATCTTTTGAATTGCATCCTTGCAATTCAGTTCTGGGGAGTAGTCCCTGAGCGGTGCGTAGGAAAAGGAACGAGAAAACCATGGGAAAACAAGGATTTGACATGATATAAATTTATGTTATATTTATATCAAATGAACCGTAACCAGATACCCTCCAAAGCACAGCAGGTACGAACCCGGATCAACACCATGAAAGAAGGAACCATTTTCTTTTCTGATGTATTTGAAGACATAGAACAAACAGCCCTGCATATTATTTTATCAAGATTGGTTCATCAAAACTTCATCATTCGTTTAGGACCCGGTATCTATCTGCTCCCACGCTTTTCAAAGCTCTTGGGATCCTATGCATCTCCTTCACTTGAAGAAATTGCGAAAGCAATATCTGCGAAGGAAAAATCAAGAATCATTCCTTCGGGATCGTATGCGATGTACAAATTGGGTTTCACCACGCAAGTACCCACAGCTGCAGTCTTCCTTACAGACGGCTCTCCGAGGAGACTTGTACTGGAAGATGGCAGAGCAATCGTGTTCAAACGTACTACGGCAAAAAATCTATCATTTCAGAATCCTACCATGCAATTGCTTGTTTCAAGCCTCAAAGAAATCGGTATCGACAAAATAACAGAGGAACACCGACTGATCATCCAGAATGTAGTAGGGGAAATACAGGAAGAAGAGATGAAAAGAGATGCAATGCTCGCACCTTATTGGATCAGAACGATGCTGTTTCAGGCAAAGGAAACAATACATGCTGCTCACTGATCTTTCAAAACAAGACAAAATCGATATATTCAATGAAGTGGGGAAGCAAAAACAGATTAGCAGCCAAGCGGTAGAGAAGGATTGGTGGGTCTGTACTGTTCTTGAGGTCCTATTTTCCTCTCCATATGGGCAAAACATTGTCTTCAAGGGAGGAACTTCCTTGAGTAAAGCCTGGAAATTAATCTCGAGATTTTCTGAGGATATCGATATTGCTGTCAATAGGGAGTTCTTGGGATTCAGGGGCCAATTGTCGAAGAACCAGATACATAATCGGCTGCGACGTGCTTCATAGAGGAAGGGCTGAAGGCACAGGGAATTCAGGAAGGAATATTTTCTGTTTTTGTTGAAGAAACTCCTATCACAACCACTGATCCAGAGAAGATATATGTCACCTATGATTCAGTCTTTGAAGAGAACCCGAGTAGCTACATAAAACCAAGAGTAATCATTGAAGCCGGTGCACGAAGCATTTCAGATCCCTATGCTGAGTGCAATATCCAATCGTTCATCACAGAAATTTTCCCGGATAGAAGCTTCTCCACGGCCCCTTTCCCTGTAAGAATTGTCCCTGCTGAAAGGACTTTCCTCGAGAAAGCCTTTTTGCTTCATGAAGAATTTCATAAACCGACACCTGAAATACGGATAAATAGAATGAGTCGCCATCTCTATGACCTTGAGAAAATGATGGACACTCCAATTGCCGAGAATGCATTACAAGACAGAAACCTTTATGATGCTATTATCGCCCATAGGAAAAAGTTCATCGGTTTGAAAGACTTTGACTATACCACCCTCGCTCCAGAATATATTGATTTTGTTCCTCCTCCACTCATTTCCAATGATTGGAAAAGGGATTATCTTTCGATGAGAGAAAACATTCTCTATGGTGCATCCCTGGATTATGAGACCTTGGTTGAACGGATTGTTTTATTGAATACACGATTCAAGCGAATACCGAACAGCAACAATGCAGAGAGACAGGCATCTTCTGTTTGACACCTCTCACAAATAAGACTTTGGGAAGTGATCCTGGAACCTGGCCGGCAACCTATGAGACAGGACGAAGGATTGCTCTCTTCGCTCCCCTGCCCTGTTGTCAGGCAGGCTTTCTCAGAATCCAAACTTCCCGTTCCGAAAGATCCTCTGGGTCCTATCCCGGTCTCTCGGTTTGTTGGCCTTATTCAACCATCCGGATATGAAGAAAGCATGCAGAAGGTGTGAAAAACAGGTTAATTGAGACTATATTGAGGGTTGGCTGAAAACTCTTTATACTCTGAGCCTGATATGCCTCAAAGGAGCTTGCTTGCGTAACCTCAGAACTGAAGTGGTGACCCTGTATGTGGTCATAGCCGTCCTGTTTCTCGGATCATCCCTCGTCGATTCCTATTTCGACTACAATGCGTTTCGTCGGAATGGGGAATTGTTGAAGAATTACGAGACGATCAACCAGGCAATCGTAGCATACAACCAAAGCAGTACCGCATTCAGACTCTTCAACCGCAATAAGAACAAAATCTTCTATACCGACTACACGCAGAAATACCAGGAAGTCACAACCTTGCTCTCCGGCCTTTCCCAAGCCTTCAAGGAAAGCGAACAAACCATTCTCTACTACCGCATCTCAACCCAGATGCTTGAGGAACGCAACACCTTGATCGACGCCTATGTCAATCTGCAGTCACCCACCGGTTCCCTCTCCAAGGATTATGAATGGATCACCCTCATGGGAAACTACGTCAATGGGTTTCTCAATGACTTGCTTTCCGCCTATCTGGACCAGATCAACAAACGCAATTCTCAAGTGCTCCACCAATTCAATACCTTCAAAACTGCGGCAAATGTCCTGAAAATCGGGTTTTTGTTCATCCTTGCCATTGGCCTGGAATTGATGGTACGCAGAAGCAGACAGAAAATGAAGGAAGCAAGCCATGTCATGCAGGAAATCAGCAAGCGGAACTTTTCCGTGGAGGACATCGGTACGACCGTCTACACGGATATCAACGAATTCATCGTAACCACCAATACGATGAAACACGAGATCCATACCTTGATCGAACAAATCGAGGCGTTCTCCCAACAGAAGATCGAGCACGAACAACAGAAAAGGCTGTTGGCAGAAAGCCGGTTCAAGGAATTGCAGCTGCAAATCAACCCGCACTTCCTGTTCAACACCCTGAGCATGATCATCCGCCATATCCAGTCTGATGACAAACAGACCAGCATCCGCCTGGTCAAGGAAACATCCCTTTTACTACGCAACAGCCTGAGGAACACCATGACCATCAGTCTGGATGAGGAACTAGAGCTGCTGCGTTCCTACATCTTCATCCAACAAATGCTCCTCGGCCAGAGAATTTCCATCATCCTGGATATCAGACGCGCCTATGGCTCGACAATCGTGTATGTCCCGCCCTTGGTGATCCAACCCATCGTCGAGAATGCTGTGCTCCACGGCCTCAAGGATGTCCGTGAAGGGGGCTTGATCGAAATCCAGGTGGAGGAAAAACAAGACTATTTCGCAGTCACCGTCTCTGACAACGGCAAAGGCATGGATGATGATGAGCTGAACCAGGCTTTGTTGGAGCGAGAAGGCCATGTAGGGCTTTCTTCAGTCCATCAACGGCTGATGTTGCTGTACCAACGCGAGCAGGTCATGGCCCTGGAAAGCGAACCGGGCAACGGAACGCGGGTGCACCTGCGATTGTACAAGGAGGTGGCGCTATCTACACCCTGATGCTGGCAGACGACAATCATGTCGAACGTGCATACCTTTCCCGATTTCTCACCACCTACTTCGCCCATGACTTCACCTTGGTCGGGGAAGCAAGGGATGGGCGCGAAGTGCTGGAACTCTCCCAAGAGTCCATGGCCGATCTCTACCTGCTGGACATCCAGATGCCCAAGCTCACCGGACTGGAGGTCGCCGAACACCTCAAACGAAGAAACAGCGAGGTAGCCATCCTGTTCATCACCAGCTATGCAGATTTCGCCTATGTGCGCAAGGCACTGCAACTCGGCGTCATCGACTACCTGCTCAAGCCCTACGATGATGCGGAACTGCAGCAAACCATCCAAGCTATCCTTTCCAAACTTGACAAGCACTTCGTCCTCCCTTCCAAGGAAGTCGATACCGACCAAGTGGAACGATCATTGCTGCAAACCCGGTTTCTGCTCAGCAAAATCCTGTTTGACCAGGAAATGTGGCACAGTCTCGACCAACTACTCACCCATCAGCGAGCCCGGCTGCAAGCATGCAAAGCCGTCATTTTGTATCCCTGCCCGAACAACCAGAACAACGCGCAATTGACCTCTGTGTTGAAAGGGATATTCTGCAAACGGGAGCTGCATGCCCTGCTGTTGTTCAGAAAGGAGGAGATCATCCTTTTTCTGTTCGGCGACCGTGTGCGGGATTTCCAGGACCTCGAATCGAGCATCCAGCGTTCCCGGACCTTTTTCCAGGACGAGGAAGGCAACAGCGTATTCTGCGCAGTCAGTTCATTTGCAAGTGATGAACACTCCCTGCTTTCCCTCTACACTGAGGCATCCTCCTTCCTCCTGCAATTTGCGCCGCCTTCCTTGGTACAACACTACCAGGCCCATCTTACGGAGCAAGGTGAACGCCATGCCCTGGAAAAACGGATGACCCACGCGCTGCTTACGCGAAAGCAGCACGAATTCGCCCAGTTGCTCGCCGAATACCTGGACCATGATGCCCAGATGGATACGCTTACCTATCTTCTCTACCTGTTCACCCGGTCGGTGGGGGAAATTTTGGGGCGGACGGAAGAGGAACATAACCAGTATTTCTTGCAAGCATATGAGAAGCTCTCCCAACGTTCCAAGGGAGAAGCCGCACTTCCGTTCCTGCTGGACATTGCCCAAAGCATTGCCAAGGATTTGGGGGAAGGGGGTTCCTACCACAATGTCCATCTGGTCCGTAATGCCATCCGGATCATTACCAAAGGATGCAGGAACAAGATCACGTTGCAGGATATCGCTGATGAACTTGAGGTCAGTTACAGTCATCTGAGCAAGTGCTTCAAACAAGTGACCGGCACCTCGTTCAATGCCTTTCTGCTGGAAACCCGCATGCAGGAAGCGGTGAAGCTTTTGGAAACCACCAATTTGAGCATCGCCGAAGTCGGCAAGCAGGTCGGTATCGACGATCCGTATTATTTCAGCAAGAGCTTCAAAAAATTCGCAAAGATGAGCCCGCGTGAATTCGTTGCCATGCATACGATTTCTCGTTCCAATTCATGACAAATTTTTACAAATCGTGACAGGAAAATCCATTTCCCTCTGCAAAAAGGGAGCGTAGACTACGTAAAAATTTGTGGAGGACACATATGAAAAAAGTGTTGCTTATGCTTATGGCTCTCTTGGTTGCAGGAAGCATGCTGTTTGCCCAGGGTGGGAAGGAAGAATCTGCTTCAAACGGAGGCAGCAAGCCTCAGATCGTATTGCGCTATGGTGATGTGAATCCGCTGGGGCACGTATTGCTCGATTCCGCCCAGTACTTCGCCCAGCAGGTTTCCGAAATGAGCAATGGAAGAATCAAGATTGAGATTTATCCTTCCGGTCAGCTCGGTGACGACAACGAGGTCTACCAGGCCATGCAGATGGGCGCCGTCGACCTCTACCGTGGAAACGCTTCCTCGATGAGCGACTTCGGAAAAATGCAGGTGACCGCGCTTGCCCTCCCCTACATTTTCCGTGACCGCGATCATTTCTGGTCGGTATGTTCAGGTGATCTGGGCAAGGAAATCCTTGCAGACATCCAGGCTTCCGGTTCCCGGATGGTCGGTCTGTTCTATATGGACGAAGGGGCGCGCAACTTCTTCACCACCGATGCTCCGGTAACCAAGCTTGCCGACCTGAAGAACCTGAAGATCCGTGTCCAGAACAGCCAGTTGATGCTCGACACCGTATCGGCATTGGGTGCCAACCCGACCCCGATCGACTATGCCGAACTGTACACTGCACTGCAGACCGGAGTGGTCGATGGTGCTGAGAACCCGCCGGCCAGCTACTTCTCCAACAAGTTCTACGAAGTGGCTCCCTACTATGTGCTCGACGGCCACACCTATTCCCCGTCCGTCGTCCTGATGAGCGAGATCGTATGGAATCGCTTGAGCAGCGAAGACCAGCAGATCCTGGTAAAAGCAGGACAGTTGACCGAGGAATTCAACCGCAAAGCGATTGAAGCCGCGGACCAGAAGGCCTATGACAATCTGCGCAAGGCCGGTGTTCAGATTACCACCCTCTCCGATCCCGAGAAGTGGTCTGACTGCATGGCTCCTGTCTATGCAAAGCATGGCAGCGCCTATATCGAGACAATCAACAAAGTCAAAGCCGTCAAATAACGACTTGCTCTGTGCAAGGAGAACGTCCGGGGCCGTATGGTCCTCGGACGTTTCGTTCGGTTCACAAGGGGAACATCATGAAAAAATTCCTGGAACTATTCTTTCACTCTGTAGAAGTGGTCTGCAAGCTCCTCATGATCGTCCAAGTTATTGCGGTATCCATCGTGGTCATTGGGAGACAAGTCTTCAGCAAAACTCCAGCTTGGGGCGAGGAACTGACGTTGTTTGCGTTGGTCTGGGTATCGATGCTTGGCTCAATGCTGCTGCTGAAAAATGACGGACATATCGCGGTAACCGCGTTTGACCAATGGCTTCCCAAAAAGGTTATTCGTGCTTTGGACTTGCTATCCTATCTCTTTCTCATGTTCTTTGCCGTCATGATGGTGTTCTATGGCTTCAAATTGATGGAACTGACCAGCAGGAACGTCATGAGTGCCTTGCAGATCAAGTCCAGCTATCTCTATGCTGCGGTGCCGGTCTCCTCGGTGGGTATGATCCTCGTGTTGCTTGAGAAGATCTACCTGCTTCTGACGCACAAAGATGCAACAATCGAATAAGTGAGGGGTACTGGAATATGGTTAACTTGACAACGGCGACCATTCTGCTCATCGGCAGTTTTCTGGTCTTTATTTTCCTTCGGTTCCCCATCGCCTATTCCTTGGGGATATCATCCATCCTTACGGTCATCTATCTGGGTATGCCGGTTGAAATCGTTGCCCAGAATATGGTTCGGGGCATCAACGCATTCTCGTTGATGGCGGTTCCCTTCTTCATCATCGCCGGGGACCTGATGTCCAGCGGCGGCATAGCCAGCCGATTGGTCAAACTTGCCGATGCGTTGGTGGGTTGGATGCGCGGAGGCCTGGCCATCGTAAACATCGTCGCATCGATGTTCTTCGGAGGCATCTCCGGTTCCTCAGCCGCCGATACGGCGTCCTTGGGGCCGATCCTCATCCCGATGATGAACCAACAAGGGTATGACAACGAATTTTCCACCGGCATCACCTGTTCCAGCTCGGTACAGGGCATGCTCATCCCCCCAAGCCACAATATGGTCATCTTTGCCATGGTGGCGGGAAGTGTATCAGTCGGAGCCTTGTTTCTCGCAGGTTTCGTTCCGGGCATGCTGCTCGGCATCGCCTTGATCATCTACAGTCTGGTTGTCAGTAAGAAACGCAACTACCCGAAAGGCGACCGATTCAACCTCAGGAAAGCCTGGAATGCATTCAAGGAAGCGGTATTCGGGCTCATCACTGTGTTGATCGTTGTCGTTGGTGTGGTCAGTGGCTTCTTCACGGCGACGGAGGCAGCTGGGCTTTCGGTACTCTGGGCGTTCTTTGTGACATTCTTCATTTATAAGGAAATTCCGCTCAAAGAATTCTGGACCATCCTCGGACGGTCGCTGAGAACCGTGGCAATGGTCATGATCATCATCGGCACCTCAGCAGCCTTCGGCTGGCTGCTCGCCTACCTGAAGGTCCCCGAGATGGTCGCCGGGGGAATCCTCGGGCTGACGCACAACCGGTTTGCCGTTCTGTTGATCATCAACCTCATCCTGCTCGTGTTCGGCATGCTGATGGATATGGCTGCGATCATCACGATCACCACCCCTATCCTGCTTCCCATCGCGATGCAGGTCGGTATGGATCCGGTACACTATGGCGCCATGATGATCCTCAACCTGGGCATCGGGGTACTGACCCCTCCGGTAGGAACCACACTCTTTATCGGTTCAGCCATCTCGGGTTTGAAAATCGAGAAGCTGGCAAAGAGCATGCTGCCCATCTATGCCGTGATGGTCGTCACCCTTTTATTGATCACCTTCATCCCACAAATCACCATGACGCTTCCATCCTTGATGATGTAGTCTTCGACAAACACTACGATGATAGGAAAGAAGCTGCCGTCCTTTTGGGATGGCAGCTTCTTCTCTCTCTTACGATATACCGATTGCAGAATTTCTTATGTAATCGGGGCCGGGTTGAAGTAGCACAGGAAATTGTTCAGACCGTACTGCTCGGCAAACGGCTTGGCACCGCTTGCCACATCAAGAATCAGATTGAACAAACGTTCGCCCACCTGCTCCACGGTTTCCTCACCGGTGGCGACGGAGCCTGCATCCACATCAATCAAATCCTGCCACATCGCTTTCATGGCGTTGCGGGAGGATACTTTGATCACCGGGGCTGCAGCAAGTCCATACGGCGTTCCCCGCCCGGTCATGAACACCTGGAGAGTAATACCGCTGGCAAGTTGGGAAGGACCGCATACAATGTCGCTTGCCGGGGTTGCTGCGAAGATCAAGCCGTGTTTGGTCGGAAGCTCTCCGGGGCCAAGCACCTCGCAAATATTCGCATGACCGCTCTTGACGATCGAACCCATCGCTTTTTCCACAATGTTGGAAAGTCCGCCCTTCTTGTTGCCCGGGGTCGGGTTGGCGCTTCGGTCAACACTCCCCTTTGCAAGGTACTCGTCATACCAACCGATCTCACCAATCAATTTCTGGACGGCCGCTTCGGTTTCACACCGCTTCGCAAGCAGATGCACCCCGTCACGGACCTCAGTCACTTCGCTGAACATCACCGTAGAGCCGCCGCTCACCAACAGGTCGCTGGCATAGCCGGCACTCGGGTTGGCGGTAATGCCGCTGAACGCATCGCTGCCGCCGCACTGCATCCCGATGCACAGCTTGCTGAGCGGCAAGGAAGTCCTGTGCCGTGCGTTGAGCATCGCCAACTTTTTCTCAGCCATCTCCAACAAAGCGGACATCATCGCCTCAAAGCCAGGATACTCCTGCAGGATGATGACGTTCTCCTTGGTGTTCTCTTCCTCACTGAGCAGCTTGTCCACCGTCAGTTTCTCGCACCCAAGACCCACAACCATGATCTGACCGCCGAAATTGGGATTCTTGATGGTATTCTTGATCGAACGGATGGGAATCACGGCATCGGGGGCGTTGATTGCCACCCCACAACCGTAGGCATGGTTGATCGCAACCACCCCGTCGACATTGGGGTATTTGGGAAGCAACTCGGCGTTGATACGCTTCACCAACTGGTCCACCACACCACTGACACACTGTACCGTCGTCGTGATGGCAAGGTAATTGCGGGTTCCCGCATATCCGCCATCGGGATTGGCAAACCCTTCAAAGGTGGTACGCTTGGGAACCGGCAGAACCACAGGGTCCGGTTTGCTGTAACTCAGCGACTGCAGGGAAGGCTGCAACGGAAGCTCAAGTGACGTCTCATTGATCCACATGCCCCGCTTCACATCCCCAAGCAGATACCCCAGGACAACCCCATACCGAACCACGGCATCACCGGTGTGCATATCCGTGAGTGCCACCTTGTGCCCTTGGGGAATATCGGAAAGAAGGGTCAGACCGTCGATCAGCTCACCCTGCTTCCCCGCCTCGGTGACGATGGCCACGGTATCCCTTGGATCTATTTGGATCAAACGTGCCTTCATGCCTTTTTCCCTTGTCGATTCTTTTTCTTGCTCTTCCATTCATCATAGAAGGCATAGACCAGAGAGACGAGAATCAAAATCCAGATGACATTGCCGATCGGACGGGAGAAGAATACGGAGAGGTCCCCTCCGGCTCCCTTCACCGAATCGACGAAGTATTTCTCCAAATCCCTGCCGAGAATGAACCCGATGAGGAACGACGGTATGGAGAATCCGAACTTGGCCAACACGAATCCGACCAATCCGAAGAAAAGCATGGCCCAGACATCAAACATATTGCCGTTCTGGGTGGCATAGCTGCCTACCGTACAAAGCAGGATGATCACCGGATAGATTCTTGTCTTGGGAAAGTTGATGACCTTTACGATATGCTTGATCGGATAGAACATGGTGACGAACATCAGGATGTTGGAAATCCCCAAGGCAACCAGGATGGTCTTCCACAATTCAGGATTGTTGGTGATGAACAACGGCCCCACCTGGATTCCCTGGAGCATGAACGCCCCGATCAATACGGCGGTGGTGCTGTCGCCGGGAATACCCAGGGAAAGCAACGGAATCAAGGCGCCACCGGTAAGACCGTTGTTCGCCCCTTCACTGGCCACCAAGCCGTCAACAATACCGGTTCCGAATTTCTCCGGATGTTTGCTCATGCTCTTTGCCTGGGAATATGACAGCAGGGAAGCGGCGGACCCCCCTACACCGGGCAAAACGCCGACGAAGGTACCGATGATGCCCGAGCGGAAAAGATTGAATATCTGCCCCTTGAAATCCTTGAAGGAGAAGGTTCGGGTCTCATGGTTCAGATCCATCTTTTGATGTTCTTCCTTCATGCCGGTCTCCGCTTCCTGGAAGATCTGCACCAAGGCGAACAGTCCGATCAAGACCGGCAGCAACTGGAATCCCATGCGAAGGTCGACCTTGAAGAGCCCGGGGACCATACGCATTTTGTTGTTGTCGGCGAATTGGCCGATCAAAGCGATCAAAACACCCAAAAATCCTGCAAAAATCCCCTTGATCATAGCACCCTTGCTCAAGGCGGCAATGATGGTCAAAGCAAATACGATGATCAGAAATTTCTCAATCGCAGAGAAGTTGATGGCGACTCGGGCAAGCGGGGGGGTGAAGAACCACAAGCACAAAAGACTGATCATCCCTCCGATCAGACTGGCCGTAATCCCGACGCGAAGCGCACGAAGCCCTTCGCCCCGTTTGGCCATCGGATATCCATCGAACCCGGTACAGATGGAGGAAGGGGTCCCGGGGATATTGATCAGGATGGCAGGGATCAAGCCGCCTGAAATACCGCCGACATACAGCCCGAGCAGCAAAAACAAGCTGGTCGTCAAATCATAGGCATAGGTAAGCGGGAGGAAAATGGCAATGGCCATGGTGGCGGTCATACCGGGAAGGGCACCAAAGATGATGCCGATCACCACACCGGCGAAAGCCATGAAAATCTGCATAATTCCAAAACTGAATACTTCCATTGCGTCTCTCCTTCCTTAGGGCAGCGTAATCTTGAAGACTTTGCCGAACAAAAACCAAATAAGGGTCGAGGAAACGACCGATATGATCAGGGAGATCAGCAACGACCTGAAATCAGGATTCGACCAAAATTTCTTGGTCTTGAACGCCACAGGAATCGAAGCGAGCTGGGCGACACCGACAAACAATACATTGAACAGAAAAATAAAGATGATTGAGGCAGGAAGAAACCCAAGCAAATCCATGGACGGGAAATACAGCACCAGCAGCAGCAAGGTGCCCGGAAGGCGTACCTTATCCCAGTTGGCCACCAGAAAATGGTAATTCTTGAAATTGAAGAAGGGCTTGCCCTGCTTCTTGCACTTGAGTGCACGCTGAATCAACATCACCACAGCCAAAAACGCCAGAATTCCCATGATGATGGGAGGGAAGAGCCAATGGGAGGTGGATGGTTTGTAATTTACATGTAGCATAGGTTTCTCCTCATAGGGTGGCTGCAGACCCGAGAGCCTGCAGCCATCTTACCACGATACAATTCGGAATGTTACAGAACCAGATCATCCAAGGAAGGAGCCTTGTCGATCAAGCCCTGCAGGCTGTCGCGCTTGGCATAGATGAAATCCTTGCTCTGGGCGGAAGTCAGGTACTTGCCCGGGCGGTAGGTCATCTTTCCAAGGTCTGCAATCAAACCAGGATCGGCATTGACCTGCTTCATAGCGGCATCCAACTCAGAAACGAGAGCTGCGGGGAAATTCTTCGGCAGGTAGATGAGGAAATCCTTGGAGAAACGGAATTCCTTGCCATTGAGGGTGATGCCCTGGTCAGCATAGCTGGTGGCACTCACTCCGTCGATGTTGTCGAGCAGGCCGACATACTTCATGGCGAGTTTCTTGTCATCGGTCTGGGTGTACTGCAGCAAGCTGGTGTAGTCGGCAAAGATGATGTCGGCGTTGCCGTCCCAGAGCATCTGCAGCTTGTCACCGGTGGAACCACCGATCACGACCTTCACCCGATTGGCGATGTCCTGTCCGAAGGTGTCGACGACCCACTGGTAGTAGACAGCGAATGCAACCTGGGATACACCACCAGCTTCACAAGCCATGCGGACGATGGCATTCGGATTGGCTTTCAGGTAATTGGGAACATCAGCAAGATCCTTGTAGGGAGCATCAGCCTTGGCGCCCCATGCAGAACCGGGGTTCTGGGCAATGCGGGGACCGACGGTCATGTTCTCGAGGCTGTACATCTTGTCATAGGCTCCGAAGGAGATGCCAAGATACGTCATGTCGTGGAACATCATGATGGTGCTTCCATCGGGTTTGGAGGTCTGCATGGCGTCCAGGGCTTTTGCAGCACCGACAGCATCGACCTTCAGGTTTGCGCCCAAAGCCTTGCCGAGGTAGCGGCTGACCGTCTCGGCGATCAAATAGGAGTCACCACTGGTTGAGGTGGATCCGATCACAACACGAACATTCTGACCCTTGAACGTGGGAGCAGCAGCTGTTTCGGCAGTACCGTTTGCAAACACCATGCTTCCAACAAGCAAGAGGGAAAGAGAGAGAATCAACAGTTTCTTCATATACTGTTCTCCTTCTGAATCTATACACCCAAGGGGTGCCGATATACATGCAACCTGCAGGCAGGTACATATCCTGATGGTCACGACCGCAGCCAACAAGCTTGGCCGTCATGCCGAACGCCCTGCATCCAGAATACAGGCACACTTCGGTATATGTAGCGTACGCTCGGTTTTTGCATCTGTCAACGAAAAATTACATTTTTTCAAAAATCTTTTGATTTTTTATAATGAATTTCATGATTTATCAATTAATAGATGAAATTAATCTACCAAATCATCATTTTTTCGTATAGCTGGCATATTGTTTGACCTATGCGAATATATATTTATTTAATATATAGTTATCAACTATATTCTCATTCATCCAATCCCAGTCAAGCCAACTTTCTCATACAGAGTTCACAAATTCCGTACCAAAAAAAGACAAATCCCTATAATTTTATTTGATTTTTCAAGAGTTAAAACAAATCAGAGGACCATACCCCAGAACGGGATGGAAATCAGGGAAAGCATCGTACTGACAATAACCAGCTTCGAAGCATAGGAGGTATCCCTGCCATACTTGGAAGCCAGGATCACCGTCGAGGAGCCTCCGGGCATCGCAGCAAGAATGACCGCCACCCCGGTCACCACCCGATCGATGCCGAAGAAGCGGCAACCGACCAGGGAAATGAGGGGAATCAGGACCAACCGGAGCAAGGAGAATATGAGTAGACGTCCGTCCAATCGCAATTGATCCTTATGCATCTCGGCGAACAGGGACCCGATGAGCATCATCGACAAGGCGGTGGTGCTTCCCCCCAACGAAGAGAGGGTCATGGTCACAAAAGAAGGCAGGCGAAGCTGGGTGATCATCAAAAACAACCCGATGTAGACGGCGATCATGCACGGATGGAGGATGACCTTCCTCGCCGCTTCCTTTCGGTTTGCACCAGCTGGACTGAAGATGGAAAGCCCGGCGGTCCACATGACCACCCGCTGGGGAATCAGATAGATGGAGGCATACATGAGGCCGGAAGAACCGAAAAGCTCGCCTGCTATCGGGAGCCCCATGAACCCGGCATTGGACACCAGCAACCCATAGCGGAGTACACTCTGCTTCCCCGTCTCAGTCTTGCGAAATGAGAAGCGGGAAAGCAAAAAGCAAACCACCTGGATTGCCATCGATACAAAGAAAATTACGGAAAGGGCGACAAACAAGGACCCATCAAGATCCATCCGGAAGGAGAGAACGATACTGCACGGCAAGGTGACATAGAGCACCAAGTCGGTGAGCATCCCTTTGGTCGTCTCGTTGAACAGCCCTACCTTACGCAGCAGTGCTCCCACCGCAAGCAAGGCGAAAAGCTGTCCCTGCAGATTCCAAAGGCTGACCAAATCCATACAAATCCCCTAGCGGACCAGGGCAGGACGCTTCGGATCGAACTTCCAACCGGGAATCAGGAACTGCATCCCGATCGAGTCATCGCGAGCCCCCAGGCAATTCTCCTCATATACCTTGTTGGCCTTGAGGATCTGCTGACGGTCGACCTCGATGCCCAGACCCGGCTTGTCGGAGATGGCGATATGCCCGTCCTCGATCTTGGGAGGATTGACGGTAAGCCGCTCGATACCCTCCTGCCAGATCCAATGGGTGTCGATGGCCGTCGGATTGCCCGGAACGGCAGCGCCTACATGGGCGATCATGGCCAAGGAGATGTCGAAGTGGTTGTTGGAGTGCGAACCCCAGGTAAGCCCGAACTCATCACAGAGCTGACCGACCCTGACCGCACCGTTCATCGTCCAGAAGTGGCAGTCGGCAAGCGGAATGTCGACACTCTGCAACTGCAGGGAATGGCCGAATTCACGCCAATCGGTGGCGATCATATTGGTTGCGGTGGGAAGCCCGGTTGCGCGACGGAACTCGCTCAGCACTTCGCGTCCACTGTACCCCTTCTCCGCCCCACAGGGATCCTCACAATAGGTGAGAATACCGTGCATGTCCTTGCAAAGGGAAATGGCTTCCTTCAGGGACCATCCCCCATTGGGGTCAAGGGTCATCCGGGCATCGGGATAGGCTTTCTTCAAGGCCTTGATCACCTCGATCTCCGCCTTTCCTTCCAATACCCCGCCTTTGAGCTTGAAGTCCTTGAATCCATACAGGTCCTGACTTGCGCGGGCCAGTTCCACCACATGCTCCGCATCCAAGGCCTCTTCATGCCGGACACGGTACCAGTCGATGGAATTCTGTTGGTCGGCATAGTAGGGCAGGTTGGTCTTCTTGCGGTCACCGATGAAGAAAAGGTAACCCAGTACCTTCACCCGGTCCCTGACCATACCATCGCCGAGCAGGGAAGCGACCGGCACTTCGAGATACTGCCCCATCAAATCCAGGAGGGGTGCCTCGATGGCCGTCATCACATGGATGCCGGTCCGCAGGTCGAAGGTCTGCAGCCCCCGTACATCGTGCTCATCATGGCCCAACGCCGTCTTGACCTTCAGCAGCGTCTGCTTGTATTCACTGAGTTTCGACCCTTCGACGAGGCTCTTCATCTGATCCAAGGCGTTGGTGATCTTCTGTCCGCCGGGAACTTCGCCGACACCGGTGTTGCCTTGACTGTCAGTCAAGATGACGATATTCCGGGTAAAATAGGGGGCGTGGGCACCGCTGAGATTCAGCAGCATACTGTCCTTGCCCGCTACGGGATAGACTTCCATCTTCTGGATGTACGGTATCATAGGGAATCCTCCTGCATAGGGATATATACGTAGTACTTCCTCTCAAGGCTATAACGGTTTTCTTTGATTGTCAATTTATATTATATTATTTATAATGAGTATTATACTTTTTATAAAGGTATTTGAATGATTGCCAAAAAACACGAAAAAGGTATCCTTTTCTATGATAAAGTATCTCTCTATACTATGAGAAATAAAAAATCATCCCCATCTTTTTCTTTGCTTTTTCCAACGCGATATGCAATACTATAACAACATTATATAAATGAGCATCTCTTTCAAATGCTCGCCGAGGAGCCCCCATGTCGACCGATACCGATAAATACAACATCAAGGCAGTAGCACGTTGTTTCCAGATCATGGACTTTGCGTCTGAGCAAAGCGGTCCTATTTCCATCCAAGATGTCTGTAGCGCTCTCGACACCAACAGCAATATGGCTTTCCGCCTTCTGGCAAGCCTGCAAAGCTCCGGCTACATGACCAAAGACCCTTACACCGGCTTGTATGCTCTCTCGCTGAAAACACTCAAGCTCAGTCGTAGTGCGTTGCAATCCCAGGAGATCCGCAAGGTGACCATGCCGTACCTGGAACTGCTGTGGAACCAGTTTCCCAAGGCCAACGTCAATATGGCGGTGTTCTATAATGGAGAGGTGTTGATGCTCGACCGCATCGACACCCAGAGTACGCCCCGCACCTACTTCACCCCCGGTCGCCAGCTCCCCTTCCACTGCTCCGCGCTGGGAAAGGTACTGACCTGCGAATTGCCTGAACAGGATATTGACACCCTGATCAAGGAAAAAGGACTGAACAAGTATACGGAAAAGACCATCACCGAAGCGAAAGCCCTGAAGGAAGAGCTGGCGAAGGTCAAGCGTGAGGGAGTCGCCCGCGACCGCAATGAATTCATCGACGGAGACAACTGCTCGGCGGTTCCGGTACGCGGCCGTGATGGAAAGATCATTGCCGGTATCAGTGTGAGCGCATTGGTCTCCAACATGTCGGTGGACGAGATAGAGGGGGCCATCCCCCGGCTCAAGGACACCGCCTCACGAATTTCCTACATGATGGGTTTCACCACGACAACCGTGATGTAGGAGAGGCCGTCTGTACTCCTTTCCGTACACGCGTATTTCTTTGTACCAAACGTGCGAACTCGCTGAGTCCTACTTTTGCAGATCTCCGTTTGCGTTCTGCTGCTTCAACAACCAGAAAGGATGAAGATCATCCGCCTTGCATCCTTGCAGGAAAGAAAAGAGCCACGCTTACCCCAATGACCAAGGCTGCCCTTTCGGACAGCCTCGGCTTTTTTTTGAGAGGTTTTTACAGGAAGGATGAATCAGTCGACAACGGCAAAGCCGCCGTCAAGCAGCTTGCGCCTCAGGTTGTCCCGCTGCGACGGCGGGGACGGCAGGTTCGGCAGAAACGGCTTTCCCACCTCCATCCCCACCAGGTTCGCCAGGTCCTTCGTCGCCACCGGGAAGCTCGACTTGTCCATCGCCAGGCGGATCGGGTTCAGCTTCCACTGCGCCTCCAGCGACCCCCTCAGGTCCCCCGCCTCGTACTTCTCGTAGATCGAGCACACCAGCTTCGGCGCGTAGTTCGCCGTGGAGCACACCGCACCCACGGCCCCCACGCACAGCCCCGCGTAGATCAGCGTGTCCTTGCCGCACATCACCCTGAAGCCCACGTCCGCGTTGCGCCTTATGAACTCCATCGTCTGCGTCAGGTCCCCGCTCGAGTCCTTCATCCCCACCAGGTTCGGCACCGTGTGCGCAAGCTCCTCCACCAGGTCCTGGCTCATCGCGTACCCGCACCGGCCCGGGTTGTTGTACAGCAGCACCGCCGTCTGCGGCACGCTCGCCGCGATCGCACGGATGTGCCCGCCCAGCTCCTCGTCCGTCGGCCTGATGAACATCGGCTGCAGCACCGAGATGCCTTGCACCCCAAGGCGCACGCCCATCTGTGCGAGCCTGATGCACTTGCTCGTGCGGATCGCCCCCACGCCCATGTACACCGGCACCCGCCCGCCCGCCTGCTCGAGGATGACCGAGAGCGCAGCCTCCATCTCATCCTCCTCCATCATGTAGAACTCGCCGTTGGACCCGAAGGCAAGGATGCCCGAGCACCCCCCGTCGACGACGAAGTCCACCAGCTTTCTCAGCCCGGCCTCGTCCAGCCCCTCGCCCTCCGTCACCGGCGTCACGATCGGCGGGATGATCCCCTTGATGAACGATGTATCCATACTCACTTCCCGATCCTCGTGCCGCTGACCTTCTCGTAGTACCGCGCCAGCGCACTGTGGTCGTCCCCGCCGAACCCGTCGGCGTGCAGCGTCTCCATCATCTCCCGCGCCAGCGCCGTCAGCGGCAGCGG
>NZ_JBFWIJ010000032.1:0-37377 GCF_050256055.1 Sphaerochaeta sp.
TGGCAAAGGTTCCGGATCAGTCACATCCAAGGCGGCTCCCCCAAGGTGACCGTTTGCAAGTACCTCGACCAACGCCTGATGCTCAATCATGCTTCCCCGTGCGACGTTGATCACATAGGATCCTGGCTTCATCTGCATCAGGCGTTCCTTGTTGAGCATGTTCTCGGTATCGGTCGTAGATGCGGCTGCAAGTACGACGTAGTCGGCTTGTTCCAGCAACTCGACAAGATGATCGATGGTTTCCAAGATGTCGATATACGCCGGTTTTTCCGACAGGGTTCGTTTTACACAGAGTACCTTCATTCCATATTCTTTCGCTCGTTTGGCAATATGATGACCCAAATCACCAAGTCCGATGACCAGCAATGTACTTTCCCAGATGTCTTTCAGCGGAAAGTATCGTTTCCAGAGTTTCTGTTTCATCTGGTCATGATAGGTAAGCAGATTATGGTTGAACGCTATGACCAAGCCCATCACATGGTCGGCGATCTGTCTGCCATACGTGCCTCTGGCATTGGTCAGCACGAAATCGTTGCGGACGAATAAGGAACGGTCCATGTACTGGGCGACTCCGCTGCTGGGAGTCTGCAGCCAGCGAAGATTCACAGCATTCGGCAAATCATCGGGTTTGGGGAATCCGACGATGATTTGGGCTTGTGCAAGTTGTTGGGCAGAATAGTGTGCCCCTTCCACAATGGTTGCCTGTATCTGTGGATACGTCTTTGCAAGCAGGGCAAGCTCCGTTTGGTCAGGACAGAAATGGGAGTGGGTGAGCAAGAGGGCGTTGACTTGATTCATGATCCATAGGCTACCAAGTTAGTAGTGCAATGGCAAGCAAAATTATTGTTGGTTGCGGATCAACGGTGTGCTTTTCAAATTGCTCCACAAAGCACGTTTCTGCTCGTACAGATCCTGATCAGCCTGAGAGATCAGTTCCTCGATACTCAACGTGCGTTGCCATTGGGCCATGCCGATGCTGACAGACAATTTCTTGTCATCCAGCTCGGCAAGCGTGATTTGTTCCACTTTCATCTTGATCTCATTGCGTACCAACTCGGCGTGTGCCAATGATGTTGAAGGAAGCAGTATGGCAAATTCATCGCCACCATAGCGGAAACAACCCTTGGGCCAGTCGACACACTCGGTAAGCGTCTTGGCGATTTGTGAGAGTACCTTGTCTCCCGTCAGATGTCCATGCACATCGTTGATGATCTTGAAGGTGTCTACATCCAGCATACATAGGACAAAAGGGCAATCATGGCGTCTGGCATCGTCATCCAATTGTGTCAAGGCATGATTGAAAGCCCGTTTGTTGCCGAGGCTGGTCAGGTCGTCCATTCCTGCTTTTCCCAAGATGGCCAGGGTGACGATGTATAAGATGAAGGTGAAGAGGATGGTGAGCACAGAGAAGCCAAGGATCAGGACCCATCGCATCTGGCCGATTCGTTGCTGAAGGAACGCGGCTGAATAGTCTACACCCACCACTCCCAACATTGAAGAGCCATCCGAACCTCGGATCGGGACATATGCTGTCAAGAATGCTCCCCATATCGGATCAATCTCCACATCGGTGACCATCGGTTTTCCGGTTTGGAATACTGTTAGCTCAATGGGGTTCATCGCATCCGAACTGCCGAATGGGGAAAAAAGCTTGCTTGACGACTGTTCAGCATCCAAGACGTACCGTGCACTGTGCATATCAACCATACTCATGGTGTAAATGAAGGTCGCATCGGTCTTGGCCTTGATTGCCTGAAGCATGTCGTTCATCCGGTGGTAATAGGCTTCTTCTCGGCTGCCGGGAACAAGCGAATCCGCATTCACCAGACTTGCATACTGTCCTTGGTCCTGTTGCAGGAAAATGGCAATGGATTGGGCGATCTGTTCGGCATTGTCTTTGGTTTCCTGCACCAGCATGGTTTTGGAACGGGAGAACACATAGAGCGCCGGGACGAGCACCGCGATGCTTACGACTATACATAAGAGGAGCAATACTTTTCGTTTCCACGCCAGCAGGCGGCCGGTGAATCCCATACGGTTTCCTTATGATGGTGCAGGATGCAGGAGAACGAAGATGAACACATGCAGTGTTGTTACGTACTTATAACGGAAAACCATCCTCTTGTCACCTGCTTCGCACCAATTTGGAAGGAGTATCTGGGAAATTTTTGGTACAAAATCCAAGCATGCAGATGGCCGGCAGGTTTCCTGTCGGCCATCTCAAGGCTAGGTGAAATCTGCTTGGAAGCGGACCGAACTGAATGGACCGCACAGGGTATTCTCCGAAAG
This sequence comes from Sphaerochaeta sp., assembly GCF_050256055.1. Taxonomy (NCBI): domain Bacteria; kingdom Pseudomonadati; phylum Spirochaetota; class Spirochaetia; order Spirochaetales; family Sphaerochaetaceae; genus Sphaerochaeta; species Sphaerochaeta sp. The sequence goes on from NZ_JBFWIJ010000032.1 coordinate 2,290, forward strand.
TCCGACTACCGCTTCATGCGGTGCAAACCGATATCCGGACAGTACAGTGATCGTGAAAGTCTTGAAAATGTGCAATTCCAAGCCGCTGGCGACACTGCTGTAGAAAAAACTTTCCAATTGCGGGAAGTCCTGTTCGGCTTGGGCATGTCCAACCGCCATGTTTCCGATGGAAAGCTGGGCCATCGGGTTGAACGTAGCATCCCTGAATAAACGAACCGTGGCGGACAGCCCACTCATTAAGGCGAAGGCACTGTCGACTTCAGTAATGGTCAGGTCCGTACCGCAATCGGGGAAATCGGAAAGCAGCTGGCCGACGAGGAAAGTCTCCACACTGACTCGATCCGACAATGGGGTCCCGAGCGAGAGCCGTACATAGGGTGCTTGCTCCCCTTTGATTTCAGCCTTTCCTTTCTCAAATCCAAGATACGGTTGGAAGAAATCCTGGGCGCCCAAGGATGCGACGCCGAGGAACAGAACGACAAGACAGACAGACAAACGACGTGTGTGTTTCATACAGGTTCCTGATACATGAAAGATGAGGATGAGCAGTCATCCGGAAAGTATCATGCAAGAACCTTGCCAACATACAAATCATAAAACGGTTTTGTTGTTTCTTTGATGTTCTGGATAGGAAAGCCTGAACAGTGGTGAAATCGGCCACCAACAGTCGGTGTAATCAACCACTGATGAGTTTCTGTGCCTGGGAAAAGAAGGGTCTGGCCGCCTGCGCAAAATTCACTTTCAGTTCCTGCAGATCGCAGAGGGTGAGGGTATGGTTGCACACCACATGCACACCCTTGGAGAACAGGTGCCTGACGTTGTGCGGCCCTGCGCTGTAGACCACCACCGAGTAGGGATCGAAGCAGGGTTGCATATTCGGTTGTTCCAGCCCGAGTACGAGGATATCAGCATCCTTGCCCGCTTCCAGACTTCCGGTGGAATGCCCGATGCCAAGCGCCTCTGCCGCACTACGGGTGGCCATCGGTACGACCGAGCGGGCAGGCAATACCGTTCGGTCGGCTTCGGCATTCTTCTGAAGAATGGCGCACAGCTTCATCTGGGTGAAGAGATCAAGCGTATTCCCGCTTGCCGGTCCATCGGTCCCCAGGCATACCCTGATACCGCGTTGCAACATCTCATGCACCCTGGCCACCCCCTTCCCCGACTTGGCATTCGCTCCCGGACAATGGACTACCGTCACCTTGTGTTTTGCAAGCAAGTCAAGGTCGTTGTCGGTGGTTCTGACGCAATGCGCAGCCAGCAATCGGGCATCCAACAGACCTTGGCTGTCCAGATATTCGATCGGAGTTTGTTGGAATGTGCTGGTGTAGTAATCCCACTCGAAATCCATTTCCGAAAGATGCATCGTCCATCGAAGGCCCTGTTCCTCTGCAAGTTGCTTCAGCTTCCGTAGATGTTCCACCGATACGCTGTACGGGGCATGGGCGGCGTAGATGCGCCTTGTACAGGGAGTGTTCTGGATGGATGAGGCGTATGCAATGGCTTGTTCCACATGAGAACTGTTGCAGGGGCTTTCCTCCATGACCGTCTCCCCTGCAAAGAGGGAGAAATGCATGGCAGATGCGATTTTTGCAATTTCCTGTTCATAGTAGTACATGTCCACGGCACACCCGATACCAGCGAGTTGCATTTCCGCTATGGCAAGGGCAGCAGACGCCTGTGCCAAATCGGCCGTCATGCAGGATCGTTCAAGTGGAAGCAGAAATCGTCTGAGGCGATCGGGAATATCGTCACCGAGGCTTCGGAAGGCAACCATACCGGTGTGGGTGTGGCAATTGATCAAGGAGGGAAGGACAAGTGCATCAGAGCAATCCAACTGGTCGAAGCTGGCATACAAGGGGGGCAGATCCGCATCCGGTCCGATATAGGCGATGTGTCCGTCTTCGATCACCAACGCCCCGTCATGGTGGATTGTCTCGTTTGCATCCCCAATCAGGATGGTGGCATGTCGGAGCACAACTTGCGCTGTCTCATGCATAGTACGTTCTCCAGTCGATCACTTTCTGGTTGATTACGTCGACCAAACCTTTGTCAGTGATCTTGACCTGAGGGGAAACCGGCAGTGCCAGGACGGCAAAGTTCATGATCTCTTCCTTTGCGCGGTACCCATGGTCCACCAGCCACGATCGGACCTGTTTGATCTGACGGGCGAGCACATCGATCGGTTCGGTGGAGATGATGCCGCCGTAGGGCAATGGTATCACTACTTCTTCTGTATCATCAACCAAGGCGATGCCCCCTTGGGTTTTGATGACCAGATTCACCGCACGCACGGCAAGTTCCACACTGGTGGCCAATACCAGCAGGTTATGGCTGTCATGTGCCCAGGAAGAACAGATTGCCCCGGGTTTGGACAACCCGTTTTTCAGGAATGCCGGAATGATGGGATCCTCATGACCGTATCGTTCGACGACTGCAAGCAGGTTCAAATGGAAATGGGAAAATGCAAATGATGATCCTTGCTGGACAACCTCCTGCTTGGCAAAGCGGGTGAAGGTTGTATGTTCTTCCCGTTCAATGACCGGGATGGTATGGCAGCCTTGTGGAAGGTGTAGATCAATTTGATCGGCTTGGATCGGTTTTCGCTGGATTGAATGTAGATATCGATCTTTCAACGTTGGCAGTTGCTGACGATTGAGCAGTCCGTCTTTGGCGGTATACACCAACGTCCCGTGTTTGTATACGGAATGGATGTGCAGTGTCTGTAGATCATCGAGGAGGATGAAATCAGCACATTTGCCCGGTTCGATCCGGCCGCGGTCGAACAGCCGCATTCTCCGGCTCGGGCTGGAGGTGGCTGCATGAATGACCTGTTCGACGCGCATGCCGAAGCGTAGGGCTTCTCTGAGGACTGCATCCAGATGACCCTCATCAACCAATACGTCCGCAAGAACGTCATCGGTACAAAAACAAAACGATCCGGTAAGCCGAGGGTCCTTCAAGGCATCGATGGTCTCTTGGTTGATGCTCTTTCTCTGGATTTCCAGAAACATGCCGTTTGACGCTTTTTCCCTGATGGAATCAGCGCTTTGATGGGTATGGTCGGAGTCGACTCCTGCGCTGATGAAACGCGAGAGTTGTTCCCCGCTGATTCTTGGGCAATGGCCTTCAACGGGAGCCTTCGGTCTGTACTCCTTGAATGTTCGGATGATCCGTTTGGTCCGGTTGTCATCCTCGCTGAAGAGGTCATTCGCATTCATGATCTCCCCGAGTGCGATGATATCCTCTCGTTTGCACAGTTGCCGCACCTCTTCGGCATCAATGTTGCCGAAACTGGTTTCCAGGGCCGGAGAAGTGGAAGGAACGCTGGACGGAATGGCATAGAAGACATCAACGACGGAGGGAAGGTCCATGTAGTCCGACAATCCCTCCACCCCAAACACATTGGCCACCTCATGGCAATCGGCGACGAGAGTCGTCGTGCCATGAGGAAGAACGGCATTCGAAAACTCTGTAACTGTGGTCATGGAGGATTCGATATGCATATGGATGTCGGTGAAACCCGGGATGAGGTACAAAGGCTCATCCCGGTCGGCCTGGCCGTCTCTTTGGACGTGCCTGATCGTATCCTCGAAGAAGACCGAGCCTTCGTCGAAGCGTTGATAGGCACTGTTGTAAATCCAAAGATTTTCTAGCTTGTCCACAGTTACTTGTTCATCAACCGGTTGAAACGATCCACCCAGGCTCCCATCAGAGGGTTGACCACCGTGAAGTCGACCATCTTTGCTCTTGCGGCAACATCGCCGACCGTCTTGTTTGCAGCCAGTTCCGGAGTAAGGGTTACCAGAGAATTCACAGGAGCCTCGTTCAGCGCTTTTGCGGTCCTCAGTTCAGTTTCAGCATTGAGTCGATAATTGACATATGCTACGGCCAAATCACGATTCTTGGTGTTCTTTGCAATGTTGATCACATTGAAGTTGGCATACGTTCCTGATGCGGGTACGACGAAGACCGCATCGGGATCGGCCTTGCTGATCACCGGTACGCCGAAATCCCCGACGATAGCGACGGCGATCTCCCCGTTGGCGAACAAGGATGCCACATCACTCGATTTGGCGTAGGTCCTTAGTACATTGGGTTTGAGCGCCTCCAGCGCCTTGAATGCGGTTTCTCCCTTGTCCGATGCGAAATCGACGCCCTTGGCATCGCTGCACATGACCAGGAAGGCCGGTCCGAAGGTAGTGGTGATATCGGGAATGGAAATCTTGCCCTTCAGAGCCGGATTCCACAGGTCTTCCCAACTGTTGATCGTCATTCCTGCTTTCTTGGGATTGTAGATGATGCCGATGCTGTTCAGTGTATAGGGAGCGCCAGATCCGCTGTCGATCAATGCCTTAGCGCCAGGGATCAGTTTGGCGTAATCGGTCAAATCCCCAGCCTTCAGAGGAGCAAACAGGCCGTCTGCCACGCCGTCAGCGGTGTTTTTCTGGGAAAGCTCGATGACATCAACTGTAGAGTTCGGGTCGTTCTTGAGCTTCGTGTAGCGTTCCTGGGCGTTGCCGGTGTCCAGCACCACTTTGACGTTGTACTGTTTTTCAAAGGGTTCGTACACTTCTGACCACAATGCGTCTTCAGACAGCCCCCATGTGGAGACGATCAACTGCTTCGGTGCCGATTCCGTGCTTCCGGCGGCGAACATTGCGCCCATGCTGAACATCAGCAATACAACGCTGACCAATGCAATACGTTTCTTCATAGATTCCTCCCACTTATCACTCCATCGTCTGATGGATGTCCATCGACCTACCGGTCGAGAAAGACTGCCTGTTCGCTCTCGATATGCAACGCCACCGTTTCCCCGACCTCCTTGGGAATCTGGTGCGTGCTGGTCACCGTTACCGTCCCCAGGTCGGTTTTCAACTCATACTGGTAGCTTTCCCCGAGATAGGTTCTGACTTCAACGGTTCCGTGGATCGCAGATTGCTTGGTATCGACCATTTCGATTTTCTCCGGTCGTATGCACCAAAGCTTTGCGTTGCTTTTTTCCTTGGGTATGGTCAAGCCCATTTTCTGAGCCGTTTCGATGGGAAAGAAGTTCTTGAATCCGACGAATCGGGCAATCATCTCACAAGCCGGGTTCGCATAGATGACCTGCGGGCTATCACATTGTTCGATCCTTCCCTTGTCCATGATTGCGACCCGGTCGGAAATGGAGAAGCACTCCTCCTGGTCATGGGTGACGAAGACGGTGGTGATGCCCAGTTCTTGCTGGATGCGCTTGATGGTGGAGCGCATCTGTACGCGCAGTTGTGCGTCAAGGTTGGAAAGCGGTTCATCCAACAGCAGGAGCTTGGGTTCAATGACCAACGCCCGTGCCAAGGCTACCCGCTGCCTCTGGCCGCCGGACAGCTGTTTGGGAAACCGCTCTTCATACCCTGCGATGCCGCAGATGTCCATCATGGTCTTCACTTGTTTGGAGATGGATGCGGTATCGAGTTTGCGCTGACGCAGCCCGAAAGCGATGTTGTCAAAGACGGTAAGGTGGGGAAACAGTGCATAGCTTTGGAAAACCAGACCGAAATCCCGCTTATGCACCGGAATATGGGTCATATCCACCCCGTCAAGGGTGAAGGTGCCTGCAGTAGTCTCGATGAGTCCTGCAATGACCCTCAGGGTCGTGGTTTTCCCGCAACCCGATGGACCGAGCAGGGAGAGCAACTCTCCTTTATGCAATTCCAGATTCAGGTCCTGAAGGATCAGGTGCTTCTTGTCGTAGGAAACGTCGATATGGCTCAAAGCTCCGTATTGCATGCTCATTCCCCTTTCACTACCTTGGTCTGTCCTCTGGTCATCGAACGGTCCAGCAAAATCATGAACAGAACCGTCATGCCCATGAGCATGACGGAAAGTGCACTGACCGTCGGGTCGTAGTTGTATTCTATGTGGTTCATCATTGCATAGGGCAGGGTGTTCATCCCCGGTCCCTTCAGATACATCGATACCGGGATATTGTTGAAGGAATTGATGAAGGAAAGCATGAAGGCAGATGTAATTGCGGGTCTGAGGTTGGGTAGGACGATGACCAGGAATGCCTTTGTTGGAGGACAGCCCAGGGTTCGTGCCGCTTCCTCAAGGCTTTCATCAAGCTCCTTCAGGCTGGAGGCGATGATGCGTACGCAATACGGAAGGACGACCAGAAGGTGTCCGAGAATCAGGGCTGTATTGAGTGGAAGCTGGATTTTCACCACCAAAAACAGAAACAGGACATAGCCGATGACGATGCCGGGGATCAAGGAAGGGGAGAGAAAGAGCGAGAGCAGCGCTTTGCTCAGACGCGACGGGCGTTTGACCAAAGCCGTGGATGCAACCAGGCCGATGATGATGCCAAGCAGGGAAGCTGCCACGGCAAGGATGAGGCTGTTCTTGAAACTCTGCACTAGGGCCCGTGACTTGAATACCTTGGCAAACCACTGAAGGCTCACTCCCTGCAAGGGGAGCGAGATGGTGTCTGCACTGTTGAATGAGGTGATGATGATCAAAGCAAGGGGAAGGAAGATGAACAGGAAGGTGAGAAACGCGATGATGGTGACCAGTCGATGTTTATACATGTTCGGCCCCTCGCTTGTCCACATATCCTGCCATAAGATTGAATAGTCTCATCACTCCCAGGCTGACAACGATCATGATGAACGCAATCACTGCCGACGTTGACCAATTGGACAAGGTATTTGATTGCTGGTACAACAACGAGGCCAGCATCATGTTTTGGTTTCCGCCCAGCAGTGTGGGAGTCGTATATGCGCTGATGGTACCCGAGAACACCAATACCGAAGCGACCAGGAGGCCGGAGAAGGAAAGGGGAATGATGATTTTGAAAAAGGTTTTCGTAGGGGAACAGCCGAGGCTGTAGGAGGCTTCGACCACTTCCTCCCCGATTCCTTCCATAACTGAGGTAAGGGTGGAGATCATGACCGGAAGGAAGAGGTAGACGCTGCCGATGACGATGGCAAAATCGGTGTACAGCAACTTGAGCGGTTCATCGATGAGTCCGATGTTGAGGAAGAATTGGTTTACCAGTCCATTCCGCCCCAGGATGCTGATCCATGCAAATCCGCGGACTACTGCATTGGTCAACAGGGGGAACATGATGACGGAAAGCAGGATGCGACGGGTTTTTTCCTTACAAAGACTGATGTAATAGGAGGTGGGGAGTCCGATGACGATGCAAATGAGGGTGGTGAGCGCCGAGAGACGCAAGGAACGAAGGAAAATCGTCCTGAAGAATGGGTCGGAGAAGAAGTCGAAGTAGGAGGAAAGCGTAAAGGAAGGAGAGAAGAATGTGGGGATGATCGTTGCCGCCAACGGGATGAGCAAACAGAATATTGCAAGCAACAGCGACGGGGCTATTGCCAGGACGTAGTGTTGTAGTTTCATTCGTCAGCTCCCCATCGTTGCATCATTTCTGCAACACATCGTCTACCATTAGTTTGCTTTACCATCTACATATATAGCGATGTTCAGAAGCGCATGTCAATATGGCCGAAGGGCAATCTTGTTGCGTGATATGTTGCATTTTTGACGTATTTTTCTGTAATGTAAAGAAAACATCCGGAACCGGCGCACCAAGTTTTGACTAGCTGTTTTCCCGAAGGATTTTCTCCATCGGCCTGCCCTTGGCCAATTCATCGATGAGCTTGTCCAGATACCGTACCTCCTGCATGATGGGATCCTCAATGGTCTCGATACGGACGGAACAGATGACCCCGGTTATCAGCTTCCGTGCCGGGTTGGGAGCAGGACATTCTGTGAAGAAGGTCTCGAAGGTCGAGCCTCGTTGTATCTGCTCCTCCAGGTCCCTGGTGGTGTATCCGGTGAGCCAGTGTATGATCTGGTCAACCTCTTCCTTGGTCCGGCCCTTTCGTTCCGCCTTTGCGACCAGCAAGGGATATACCTCAGCAAATTGCATGGTATGAATGTTACGTTTTGCCATGGGAACAACTCCTGTTTGATGCAATCAGTATATCCGTAGGAAAGGGGAGCGTATAGGGCGAAAATATTCAAGGAAATTTGAAAATACAAGGAGTCGGCGCTCTGTTGTACAACAATATCGAATGATATACTTTTCGCTATGTTTCGCATACAAAGGTTGCAGTCGAATGCTGGATTGTCACTTTCAAATGCATTGCAGGCCATTCCATTGAGATGAAGCATACATTCTGACTAACAATGAGGTACTCATATGAAAGTTCTTTTGACGGCCTTCGAGCCCATCAAAGGGGAGGCGATCAATCCGGCTTCGGAGGTCATGAAACAGGTCAGACCTTGGCTGGGCAGTGCCGAGGTGTCCAAGCTTTTAGTTCCGTTGGTGTACGGTACAGCTTTCGACAGTGTGCAAGAACAGATGGATCGAATCCATCCGGATCTCATCCTGTGCCTTGCCCATGCTCCGGGTAGGGCGGATACAGCACTCATCCGTACGGCGCTTAACCTTGCGGATGATAACCGAAGGGACAACGCAGGCAACCAGATGTTGGACAGGATGGTGGATGCCGGTGGTCCTGCAGCTTACTTCACCACGGTGCCGGTCAGACCGATGCTTGCCGCCATTCATCGCCAAGGGATTCCTGCCAGCCTGAGTGATACGGCAGGTACGTTCGTCTGCAACCATCTGCTGTATGCATTGCTGCATCGGGTTTTCGAGCGGGGTGAAGCGATGAGGTGTGCCTGCATGATGATTCCTTCCATACCCTCGCAGGTGGTCGACAGGCCTACCAGAGCGAGCATGTCGCTCTGTGACAGCATTCGTGCCGTTGAAGCCGTCATTCAAAGTATTTGATCAGAACTCATCTTTGGAAGCCAAGGCAGTATTGACTTACTGGAAAATGAGTTGTCATATGAAAGGAAGATGAAGCACCACGTTGTTGCCCATTGCATCCATTCCTCATTACACACCACGTGTTCCTATTCTGTGTTTGGAGAAGGTGCCGATGTTGCCATCACCGCCTTACGGCAAACCGTTGAACAGGGGGAATTGATGCTCAGTCGGTACAAAACCGGAAGTGAGGTGAGTAGCATTAACGCCAATTCCGGCTCTCCGGTGGTAGTCTCTCCCCCTGTCTATACATTGCTCTCACAAATCTTTAAGTATGCAAAGTGGTGCGATGGTTTGTTCGACCCTACCATATCCCCTTTGATGGATGTCTGGGATTGGCAGCATGCAAGCAAGGCTCCGCTGCAAGCGAATATCGAAGAGGCTGTCAGCCTGGTCAATTACCGCGATTTGGTCTTCGATGCGCAGAATGGCGCCGTCAAGCTTTCTCGTCAAGGACAGGCATTGGATCTGGGAGGAGCCGGGAAGGGCTATCTTGCAGACCAATGCACCCAACTGCTTGCCTGGATGGGCTACTCGTCGGCATTGGTCAACCTCGGGGGGAATGTCGCTGTATTGGGAAGCCGCGAGGACCGGACGAGTTGGAGCGTCGGGGTGCGTCATCCAAGAATCGCATCCGCACTGGTTGGAACGCTGTCGGTCAGCGATGTCTCGGTAGTGACCAGCGGAGACTATGAGCGGTTTTTCCTTGATGACCAGAACCGGCGTTGGCATCATATCCTTGACCCCCGTACAGGCTATCCCGCCGATTCGGGGCTGCTGAGTGCAACGGTCGTGCACCCTTCCTCCTTGTGCGCCGATATCTTGTCCACTGCCTTGTTTGTCGCAGGAATGGAGGCGGCTCTGCACCTGTTGACGTTGTTTCCCGCAGCAGAGGCTTTGTTCATTGATACAAACTTGGAAATCTTCCTTACCAAAGGATTGCGCCGGTACTTTCACCCGGCATCGGGGAGCGTCGTGAAAATTTTATGAAACGGAAACCAAAGGAGAAGCGGCACATGTGGTGGATAATCATCTTGATCATAGGTTTGGCGATCATCATCGCATTGGGCGTCGTCCTGCTGATGGATGGTCCGTCCAGGCAGGAAGCCATGCAGCTTGCCTTTGCGCCCATAGATTTTTCCCACCTCAAGGATGGAACCTACCGCGGAGAATACCGGGGGACGAAGTCCCACCTCCGTGACACCCAAGTCGAGGTTCTCGTCAAGGAGGGGAATGTAGTATCGGTCATGATTCTCAAAGGTGCGGTCGATGCACAGGGAAAACCGGTCAAACTGACCGGCAACAAGACCTTGCAGGAAGTCTTCAGCCAAGTGCTGCAAACCAAGAGTCTGGAGGTGGATGCGATCAGCGGGGCGACCATTACCACCAAGACCCATTTGAAAGCATTGGAACAGGCCTTGCTCAAGGCTGAAGCAACCGACTGATGGTATGCAGATAGAGCGTAACCCCCAAAAGGTCTGCAGCTCCACCGCTGGAGAGGTTTCTTTCGATGAATGCTTGATCCAACTGCTCAAGGCGGACGATGAACTCTGCTTCACGCTGCGTCGGCTCAAGCAAAAGCATCTGCTCGGCTGAGGCTTGTACATAGGACAGTGCCTGCTCGCCGCCTCGGGAGAGCACGTTGGTATCTTCCAATTTTGCCATCAGGACCAACAGCAGATGGACGCATTCAGCGTCTCGGAGATCCCGATCGGGAGGCAGCAACGGTAGGATATGGGTACGGATGGTGGGAAAACCATCCATCACCTCCCCTCTGATTCCCCGATGCCCACGACTCAGATACAGGAGTTCCCCATGGGTCTTGCCTGGCCTGAGGGTCATCTGCGAAAATTCCTTTTCCAAGGTGCGCTTGGTCATAGCTGAGGCGAGCAGGCAAAGCCGATCGCTTTCCAGTCCGAGCCCGGCTTTGATCGCATACCCGGTTACGGCTGCCAGGATTCCCAAGGAAAACAGGGCTCCTTTGTGGGTGTTTACCCCACCGGTAGCAGCAAACATTGCCTGTTCCCCGGCCAGCCCAAGTTCCCGCACCGGAGCGAACAAAGCCTCAAGCTCTCCTTCCCAGCCGAGTGCCAACTCGGCGATGGCACGGAAGGTCGGCTTGAGGGCTTGGGCGCTTCGTTCGAACAACTCGACGGAAAGATCTCGATGCGCACCTTGGGAAAAGAGGTCGACCAACCCTGGTTTCGGGGTGGTCCGCACCTCTTTCAGCAGTGCGTCATAGATTGATCGGGCGATAGAATCCGCTGTTTGACACATAGGTGGATAGATGGTCTTGAGTGAAGGCCTCAAGTTCCTCGATGGTGTGCGTTGCATTTCTGCGGCAAACCGTTGCCTCCTCATTGCAGAGAAAACAACGACGGGATGCATGTCCGATCTCTTTCCTCCCCAATGACGTTCCATTCCTCAGTTTCACATCAAGGTCGAGCCACCGACCGATCGGATGGTTGGTTTCGAAGTCCACCAACAGTTCTTTCATCCGTTCGGCCGTGGTGGTCTGTCGGATGAAAAATATTGCGAACGGACCACTGGCCGGTGCCTCCTTGTGCAGGAGCAGCAGCTGGCCGCTCCCCAAGGTGACAAACAGATCCTGCAAGGCCAAATCAAAGGCACGGCAGATGAGATTCGAGGATTTATGAGGTCCGGCAATGTTCATGGTCGCAACAACCAAGGCAGGCAGGCCGGAGGTGAAATACGCTTCGACCATCTGCGTACGGGCATCCCGCCCGGCGAGCAATTCTGCAAGACTCACGTCAGCCATCGCATCAATCCTCCGTATCCTTGACTTGCCGGACCAAATCAATGACCGACCCGTCACGGTAGGTGACCACCCCGACAATCTTGTCGGTATAGGTAATGGGCATCGGTTGGCCGACCAGCTTCAGTGCCTTTTGCTGCAATTCCCTGATCTCGACCACATGAATGTCTGCATCGATCAACTTCTGTTTCAGGTCGGGCCTGCTCGGATTGACGGCAACGCCGTGATCGGTGACGATGATGTCGATCGTCTTGCCTGGGGTGACCAGACATTCCACCTTCTCGACGATGGAGGCCATACGGCCTCGGGTCAGGGGGCAGGTGATGATCGAGATCGCCGCTCCAGCCGCCGTATCCTGATGTCCGCCGATGGCTCCTCTGATTAAGCCGTCGGAACCCACCAGAACGTTCACGTTGAAGTTCACATCCACTTCCAGGGCGGAAAGAATGACGAAGTCCAACTGGTTCACCGCACTGCCATCATTGTTCGGACTGGCATAGTAGGAAGCCGAGATCTGCTGGTGCATCCGATTGTTCTTCAAGGAGTTGGCGGCATCGAGATCGAAGGACTGTACATCGAGGATTTTCTTGATCAAGCCTTCCTCATGCATGGTTACCATTTGTCCGGTGATCCCTCCCAAGGCGAAGGATGCCTTGATGTTGTTCTGGACCATCCGATCCCTGAGGAACCGGGCGACTGCCAAAGAAGCACCTCCCGAACCCATCTGCATCGAAAATCCGTTTCGGAATAGACCGGAAGCCTCGATGACGTCGGCTGCGGTTTCTGCGATCATCAATTCCTTCGGGTTTTTGGTGTAGCGGGTTGCTCCCACCATGATGCCCTGGGGGTCGCCGATCGCATCCACCTTGACGATGTAGTCGACGTCACTCTCGGGAACGCCGAACGGGACATTGGGGAAGGGGACGATGTTGTCGGTGAGGATGATCACCTGCTTTGCATACTGGGCGTCAAGCTTAGCATATCCCATGGAACCGCAGACAACCCCGTTGTCGTTGTCTCGACTGTAGCCGTTGGCGTTTCCAAACGGATCGCAGGATGGCGCACCGAGGAAGGCAACGTCGATGGGGACTTCACCCGATTCGATCGCAGCAGCCCGTCCTCCATGGGATCGGAAGATGACTGGTACGTCCATCAACCCGCGGCTGATCGCATCCCCAAGCTCACCTCTGATCCCGCTGGTCTCGATGCGGTAGATCACTCCGTTCCTGATATGCTCGATCAAGGGTTTATGGATGTCGATCAACGAGGAAGCGGCAAGGGTCAGACCCTTGATTCCCATCTTGGCGATGGTGTCGACCACCATGTTCAGGACAAAGTCACCATTTCGGAAATGATGATGGAAACTGATGGTCATCCCATCCTTCAGGCCGGATAGTCTGATGGCCTCTTCCAGGGAGGAGACGATCTTGTTCTTGCTTTGTTCCCGTTCACGAAGCGTTAGATAGTCCTTGTGGACTTGTTCCTCCACAAACACCCCATGCAATTCCTTACGGAATTTCTGGTAATACGGGATTTTTGACAATGGTACCACGATGTTCTCCTTCCCTATTTCAGGACTTTGGCTGCACGAGCCAAATCCAAGACACGCTGTGCCCTGAGTACAATCGGCCGGTCGATCATCTTGCCGTTGAGGCTGATGACGCCGCTGCCCTTTCTGTTTGCTTCCTCGATGGCAGCCATGATCGCCAGGGATTTATCGATTTCCTTTTGCGTCGGGGTATAGATTTCAACCACCGGTGCAATCTGGCGTGGGTTGATGATGGACTTCCCGTCAAATCCCAGTTGCTTGATCAATTGCACCTCAGCCTTGAATCCTTCCTCATTGTTTACGTCCGAATAGACGGTATCCAACGCTGCAATGCCGGCGACCCGGGCGGCATGGAGGATCATCGAGCGGGCGAAAAGCAATTCAATGCCTTCGGCCGAACGATTGGTCTTGAGGTTGGTCACATAGTCCTCGGCTCCGAGTGCAATGCCGATTAGGCGTTTGCTCGCCAAGGCGATGGCCGGGGCGGCCAGGACCCCTCCGGCACTCTCAATGGCAGCCATCATGTTCGTAGAGCCGACCGGTTTTCCGATTTCCTGCTCGATACGGGCAAGCTGTTGATCACAGAAGACCACATCCTCAGGCCCTTCGGTCTTTGGCAGGCGGATGACATCAACGTTGGCCCGTACCATGGCTTCCAGGTCGGCGATTCCGATGGGGGTATCGAGTGCGTTGACCCGGACAACTTTTTCCTTATCCCCGTAATCGATGGTCGTCAGCGCATGGAACACCAAGGAACGGGCAGCGTCCTTCTCGGTGACGGACACACTGTCCTCCAAGTCGAACATGATGCTGTCGCATCCATAGATATAGGCATCCTTGACCATTGCCGGGTTGTTGCCCGGAATGAACATCATGGTCCTTCGTAGGCGTTCCATACTCATGCCTCCCAATGGTAGTCGGTGCTGTCTGCACTGCGATACAAAGCGGTTTCGGTCCGTGCCTTGATTACACAGTCCAAGGCACCTTGGTCGACCGCCGTGATGTCAGCATCGGTGACTCCCATTCGTCTGGCACACTCGGCAATGACCGCCTTGATCTGCTTGCCGAATTGTTTTTCCACGGAGCTGGTCAGATGTACGGTGATGCCCGCTTGTTCGGGTTTTGCCACCGTAATCATGATGTCACTCGATTCCATGGTTCCAGCCGATGCTGTTTTCTTGATTTCCATTTCCATCCCCTTATGCGTTTCGAGCTTTTCTTTGACGGAGTCTTTCCTGGATGAAAGGCAGCAGGATTGCACCGATCGTCAGAAGAATCAGGATGATGCAAAGCGGGCTGCTTACCAAAAAGTCAAAGCTCGAATCGGCGATTTTGTAAGCTCTTCTGAAGCTCTGCTCCATACTGTTTCCGACAATGACCGCAAGAACCAAGGGTGAGGTGGGGAATTTCGATTTGACCAGGAAATATCCCATGACACCGAAGATCAACAACAGATAGAACGAAGCGGTGCTGCTTGCGATTGCGTAGGTTCCGATGAACGTCAGGGCAAGTACGATCGGGTAGAGTACTTTCGGGGGAACGGACAGGACACGAACCAAAAGACCTGCCATCGGAATGTTGATGATGGCAAGAATGATGTTACCGATGAACATGGAGGCGATCAAACCCCAGACGATCTCGGTCTGCATCTGGAACAACTTCGGACCGGGCTGGAGGCCGAGCATCATCAGCGCTCCCATCATGACGGCGGTGGTTCCCGAACCAGGGACGCCGAGGGCGAGCATCGGGATCAAGGCACCAACGGAAGCAGCGTTGTTCGCGGCTTCCGGGGCAGCAAGTCCTTCGATGGCCCCTTCTCCGAATTCTTGGGGATGGCTGCTGATTTGCTTTTCCGTGGAATAGGCCATCAAGGAAGCGATGGTTCCTCCGGCTCCAGGAAGCACACCGACGAAGAAACCGAGCGGCGTGGAACGAAGGATGGGTTTCCAACAGGCTTTCCAGTCTTCCTTGGAAATCCATATCTTGCCGAACTTGGTTTGCATCTGTTTCTTGCCGTCGGAGATGTTCTTGAAGCTTTTCAGCACTTCGCCGAGGGCGAACATGGCGATAATGACGATCAAAAAGTCGATGCCGCCCTGCAGATCGAGGATGCCGAAGGTAAAGCGCGAGACGCCGCTTTGCATATCGATGCCGATGGTTGCGATCATCAAACCAATGACCATGGACGCAAACCCTTTGACCTTATCCCCCTCACTCATGGTAGCTGTGGCCGTGAGGGCGAACAGATAGAGTAAAAAGTATTCGGCTGGGCCGAACTTGAGGGCGAAACGAGATACCGGGATGGCCAGAAAGGCGATCAGGAAGGTGGAAATGGTACCACCAATGAAGGATGCGATTGCGCTGATGGCCAATGCCTGTTCAGCCCTGCCTTTCATCGCCATTGGATATCCATCGAAGGTAGCTGCGATGGCAGCTCCATCACCGGGGGTATTGATCAGGATGGATGCACGCGATCCACCATACATGGCTCCGTAATAAACACCGCCCATTGTGATCAGGGCTGCGACCGGGCCCATGGTGAAGGTAAGAGGAAGCAGAACCGCAACACCGGTTGCCGGTCCAAGACCGGGAAGCATGCCGACGACGGTTCCCAGGATGCCTCCGATGGTGACCCAGAGAATATTCATAGGTTGAATGGCAACGCCGAAGCCTTGCAACAAGAGGTTTATACTTTCCATACAGGACTCCTATACGAACTTGAGGAACGAAGTGGGCAGGAAAATGCCCAAGGCGGTGTTGAACAACAAGAAGGCCACGACGGAGAAGATCAAGGCGATGATCAAGGACTTGACCCAGCCTTTCTTCCCGCGGAAAATGATCAATTCCAAACCAAGGAAGATGAACGTGGAGAAGACGTACCCGATGCGATCGAAAAGCAGGGCATAGAGAACGCCGTTGATGATGGTCCATACGATATTCTTCTCGGCAGACCCGAATTCCAGGGACTTCTTTGCCTTGGCCTTTTCTTCATCGGTTTTTGGAAATTTCCGGATTTCCTCAAGAACCAACAGGATTCCGAACAGCAGCAGGGCAATGCCGAGCATCAGGGGAAATACTTTGGGAGCGCCTGGGTTGCCTATCTTGGCTGCGGGTAATAACAAGGTTGCAATGGTATACAGTGCACCGAGCAACGTTACCACCATTGACATAATCATTGATAAAGACATGGGATCCTCCGAATAAAAAGGCCCCACTGAGTTGCAGAGGGGCCTTTGTGTGTCTACTTGGTTAGATCATCCCGATTTCGGTGAGGATCTGCTTGTACGAGGCCTCGGTTTCAACAAGGAACTTGTTGAAGTCGGGAGCGTCGAGATACACATTGTCCCAACCGTACTTCTTCAGGACTTCCTTCCATTCGGGAGTCTGAACCATCTTGGCCAGGGTCTCTCTCCAGTAGGTCTGGGCATATTCGGGCATGTTCGGAGCACCGAAGAGTCCTCTCCAGTTCTGGAAGGTTACATCAATGCCCATTTCCTTACAGGTCGGGATCTCAGCCTGGGCACCGGTTCCGATACGATGGTCGGAGGTCTGTGCAAGAGCTTTCAGGTCGCCGGAGTCAACCAGACCCATGACGTCTGCAAGACTGGTGGAGAACAGATCGATATGACCGCCCAAAACCTGGGTTGCGCCGTCGGAATCGAATGCAATGTAGTCGATCTTGTCGAGGTTCTTGACACCAGCGGCTGCTGCAACGATGAGGAACTGGACATGGTCCATGGAACCTGCTGCAGAGGTACCGCCGATCTTTACGGACTTCGGATCCTTCTTCAAGGCATCCATGACATCGTTGATCGTCTTGTACGGGGAGTCGGCTTTGACAACGAAGGCGGCGTAGTCAGCGATCAGGCGGGCCAGAGGGGTGGTGTTGCGGAAACCATAGGGGCTGGTACCATTCAGATTGAAGAAAATGAGGGGTGGGGAGTAAACGGTGATGGTTCTGTCATCATTCTTCTTGGTCTGCAGGGTTCCGAGATGGACTGCTCCACCTGCGCCCGGAGCGTTGCGTACCGGCATGGGGACTGTTACCAGTTTCGTGTCAGCCAATACATTGGCAACCGTGCGGATCGTCAGATCCCAACCACCACCTGCACCGGCGGGCGCAACAAAATCCATGTTTCCCTTGGGGTAATTTACCGTAGCTGCTGCGGAACCACCCTCAGCTGTTCCGTTTGCAAATACAGCAACCGGCAGAAGCATGAGAGCAACAAGCATTGCGAGCAAAGCTTTCTTCATAATCTAGTCTCCTCTTTGTGAATGCAAAGGCACAAGGCCCTCTTTGATTGTAGTATTGGGGTCCAGCTCTTAACGTACTCTTACAAAATTCTAAATTTACGTTAATAACTACAATTTCAGGACATCAAGAATCTCTTCTTCCAGTTCGTTTACCAACGCAGGTTTGAGCACATATCCATCCAGGACTCCTGTGCTCACTGAGTCGATGACGTCTTTGCTGATCGTGGAAGTCAACAGGACGATGGTCAGCGAAGGAACCGTTTGCCGCGAGCGCATCGCTAGGTCGGTCCATGCGATTTCACGTAATTCATCGTCGACCACCAATACGGAGAAGGCCTGTTGTTGCAATACCTCCAGAACATCGAGACTGTCTTGCATCTTGGTCACTTGATACCCTCGTTTGGACAGTCCTTTGGAGAACAGCCGCAGGGCAATGGCATCCTCATCGACGATCAAAACGTCAAGTACTGCGGGATCTTGTTTCTTCAGGCTGGGGATGAGTTCCTGTTCGGGCTCTGCAATCGGTTTTTCCGAGAGTGGCAGCATGATGGTGAAACTCGATCCCTTCCCCGGTTCGGACGAGACCAGGATCTTGCCGTGATGCGCATTGATGATGTTCTCGGAAATCAGCAAGCCTAGGCCGCTTCCGCCTTGCTTGCCCTTGGTGGTGAAGAAAGGATTGAAAATCTGCTTTTGCGTCGTCTCATCCATACCGCAACCGTTGTCAGTGATGCGAATGCACCCGTAGGTGTTGGGTTTGCCGGAACCGGAATTTGCATGCGGTGCCTCCTCGGAGGAAGGATCGAGATTGAAGGAGAGGTTCAGCTGGCCTTCCTGCTTGCCGATTGCCTCGATGCCATTGACGATCAGATTGAGTACCACCTGTGTCAGTTGGGTTGTGTTCCCGAACAGGAAATATTCATCATCGGGGGAAGTGCAGGAGAAATGGATGGTTGAGGGCATCAATCCTAGAGAGAGTTTTTCCAACTGGGTGAAGAAATGCTGTACCGATATCTGATGGAAGGTCATATCGGTGTTCTTCCTTCCGAAAGCCGATATCTGCTGGATGATCTCCTTGGCTTTCTCGCTGGCATCAAAGATTTCCTTCACATCACCCCATTCTGGATCCTGTTTCGTTTTCTGGGCGAGCAGCATACCTGAGTACCCCATGATCGGGGTGAGCAGATTGTTGAATTCATGGGCGATGCCGCAGGTCATCGTTCCGATGATCTCCAGCCGTTGTTGGTGGTTCTTCACCCGCTGGTTCTCATTTACCAGCTGAAGCGTACGGTTCAGTTCCCGCAGGTAGCGGTTTTCCTTCTCCATCTCTTCCTTTCGTCTTCCCGCATAATAGAGGTAGACGATCAACCCGATGAAGACAAGGGAAATGGCCACCACCAGGACACTGACCTTCGCAAACATGGCCTGTACTGGTCGGAGTATTTCATCGTAGTCAATGATGGCGCTGATGATGAAGAAACCGGAGTCTGCGATTGCCGGTACATATACGCTCAGTTTCTTTGAGGGGGTCGGGCCTTGGTCGTAGAGCCAGTGACCAATGAAGGTTTCGCTTCCTTCCTGTTGCTCTCCTTGGTGTCCGATGATGGTAGACATGGCTTCCGGATTACCTTGTTTGCCTTGCAGGAGCGAACGGTAGACTTCCCCTGCATCCTCGCCGATGATGGAGGGGCTGCTGGACATGACGACCAGGCCGTCGCTGTTCTTGACCAGAATGTCGGTCCCCGGATCGATCTTGATATGGCTGACCAAGCGTTGGTACATCAAATCCAGGTCGAGCATGGCGGTGACAAAGTATCCTTTGGTATTGGAGACGGTGATGCCTAAAAACGCATGCATGGGATTCTCATTGGTCAGATAGATGTTCATGGTTGCGAATTCGTTTTGGCTGACCAAAGCCGCCTTGGTGTAGTTTTTCCGTTTGAGCGACCAGAAGCTGGAGGATAGATGGTCATCGGTGGAGATGATCATATTCTCGATGACCTGGGAGTAATACACGCAGAACAACAGGGAGATCTGGTTCAACGGCCAGCCCTTTTTTTCGTCGGTGAAGGTAACCAAAGCGTCATTGAAGTCCTTGGTGTTGACGAAAAACTGCAACGACTGTTCAGTTTGGCTGACCTCATTCTCAATGCTGATCGAGATGTTGCGTACGATGTTCGCATAGGTGGCTTTTTGGCTTTCGATCATCCGGTTGGAATATTCCTTGAGCAGGGCCGCCAGGAGGAAAATCAGGACAAAGCCGATGAGTACGCTTGCGATCGCCGGCCAAAGGACGCGCAGGTTCCGTGAATTCCGAGTTTGTTCCTGTTCTTTTTGTTCCATCGTTGCAAAACCTTTTTTGTATTGTATACTGAATCGTATTCGCTTCCAAGGAGTGATTGAGGAATGACTAATCGTGCACTTGTGGTTGATGATGATGAGACGATCCGCAAAGTCTTGGCAAAAGTATTGGCCAGCAATGGGTTGGAAGCTACACTTGCCGAAGACGGGGAGACTGCGCTCACCTTGATCAGTGGCAATCCCGACGTCTTCCAGATCATTCTGCTGGATGTCATGCTGGGGGCTAACGATGGGTTTTCCGTGCTCAAGGCCATCCGTTCACAAGGGATACTCACCCCGGTAATCATCATCAGCGCCCGCAATGAGGATTACAATACCCTGTATGGACTGGGTATCGGGGCGGATGATTATATCGCCAAGCCATTCAATCCCATCGTATTGGGAGCCAAAATCCAGGCGTTGATCCGACGGGCCAATCTGGCTCAGAAGGAGCCGAATCCGATCATCAGCCTCGGTCCCTTCATGCTCAACACCAAGACGTTGCATTTCTTCAAGCATGACCAGGAGCTTTTTCTCTCCGGTAAGGAGCTGTCCTTAATGCAACTCTTCATGTCCCACCCAAAGCAGGTGTTCTCCAAGGAGGCACTGTATCAGCAGGTTTGGGGCAATACGGTCGTTGACGACAACACCATCATGGTGTATATCAACCGGCTGCGTGCCAAGATTGAGGACAATGCCAAAGAGCCGAAATACCTGGTCACCGTTTGGGGCGTCGGTTACGTTTTCTCCGTATAGAACAACCTCCTTCCTTCCTCGCTTGCTAAGTATTGATAGGTGGAATCCGGCACCAGCGGCCGTACTTGTTCAACGTTGCCTTGCTGCATCAATGCCCGGACTCTTGAGGCGCTGATCACTTCCCCTTGGGTTTCCTTTCGTTGGAGAACGATGACCTCCACCCCTTCGGATGGGAGCAGCGCAAGCATTTCCCGGTTGTAGGAATCGGTGATGGGACTGAGCGGCTCGGTACCGAGAAATCGTTTGGTTATCTTCAGTTCTTTTGCAAAATAGTCGATGAAAATCCTGATGTCCAACCCTGCGTTCGCCTCCGCCACCGTGTCCTTGGGAAGAAAGTAGGTGGGGAAGGTTGCCGAGGAGACAAGATAGTTGCTGCTGTCCTGTACATATACACGGTCAAGGTCGGCGCAGCCCTCCCGGACAAGACGCAGTCTTGCCGCTGGCGGTACGATGCTCTTTGCCGACGAAAGGACGAATACCTGCAGTTCATCAACCTGTTGGAGGGCTTGCTCGACCAGATAGCGGTGTCCCAAGGTGAAGGGATTCGCATTCATGACGATGGAGCCCACCACACCGCTGCGTTGTCCGGGAAGTGACTTCACAAAGGTTTTGATGCCATGCCGTCGATTTTCCATCAGTAGCACCGATTCTGTTGCGGCAATGGGATAGAATGCAAAGGGTTTGAAAAGTTTTTCGTTTTTGGGCTTGGTATAGATGAACAGATGGCGGAAATCCCGTTCATTGGCTCGTTTCACCAATGCGGTGAGAATGGTCCCCAGTAGTCCTTCCCCTTGTCGGTCTGATGCTACGGCGATGCATTTGAGCACCCCTTCGTCCAAGCTCCCGCTTCCCACCAGATTTTCGTCGTCGTAGATTAGGATCGTATCGGAGGCTTGTGGTTCGAATTCGAGGTCATGCTTTTTGAGGAATGCTCGAACCGATTCATACTCTTTGGTGCTTTGTGCCCAGCATTCGTGTATCATAGGTGCAGTGTAGTGGAGCTTTTTTCGATTGTCAGCTTAAATATCGTTAAGAACTGGACACCCGGCACAGTTTGCGAAGAGCGAGAGAAACCTGTCTTCCGCCAAGGGTTCGGAATAGTAGTAACCCTGTACCCGGTCGATCATCAATGCTTGTACCATGAGTGCTTCCTCTTTGCATGCAACCCCTTCTGCCGTAATCGTTTTACCCAGTGCATGCAGCATTGATGAGAGAAGAGCGAGCAACTGTGGGCTTTCTGGAGATTTCAGGATCATTTGTTTGTCGAATTTGATGGTGTGGAGGGGAAGGTCCATCAGCATGGAGAAATTGGAATAACCTGAACCGAAATCATCCAAGGCGAATTGGATGCCGTATGAGGAGAGGGTGTGCATAACCTGTTTGACGGTATCATGCGACTGGATGATCATGGATTCGGTTATCTCGAAACTGATCAGATGCTCCGCGATTCCCTGCGCTTGGATGTGCTCCAAGAGATCATGTGCCAGCAACGCGTTTGTGAAATCCTCTGCACTGAGGTTGACCGAGATGGATTGGATGGATTGTCGCACTTTTGGATGACGGCCGAGCAATGCGCAAACCCGATCCAGGACAATGAAGGTCAGGTCCCTGATCAGGCCGGTTTGCTCTGCGATGGGAATGAATTGATCGGGTTGCAGAAACCCAAGGTGGTTGTTCTGGATGCGCATCAAGGCTTCGGCTCCGCTCAATGCCCCGGTCTTGTTGTCATGGATCGGCTGGTAATACACCTGTACCTGTTCCGGTCGGCGGATGGCTTCTCGCAGGGCGCTGATGATATCCAGCCGATGTTGGTGCACCTTGAGGATGTTTGCATCATACACCAGCAGCGATGTGCTTTGTTGTGTTTTGACCTGTTGGAGCATCTGTTCGATGATGTACATCAGCTCATCAAACGAGCTTGCTTGTTCAGGGATGTGGATAACCAAAAGGTGCAGGGAGAGATACACGGTTTCCTCTCCGAGTTGCCAGGGATCTTCCATACGCCGCTGTAATTGACCGGCACATTCCAATGCTGATGAAGCTTGGTGTAGCAAGAGACAGAATCGGTCATCCTTCAGCCGGAATGCTTCTTGGTTGTACGGCATTGTTTTCAAATAGGCGGCAAGTTCTTGCAACATGCGATCACCTGTGTTGCGACCATGGCGGGAATTGAAAAGTCGGAAATTTTCGACATCAACCAACAATAGACTGTATTGACTTCTGTTCCTGAAGGCTTTGATGAGTCTGCGCTGCAAAAGGGGTCCCATGGAAAGGTTTGTCAGGTCATCCAAAACCACTGCATCGCGGTGGACGACCAGATAGTTGAGAACCAGCATGAAGGAATTGACGGTAACAAACAAAGTCAGTTCATGTGTAATACGGAATGTTGCCAGTGCAATGCTGAGCGTGAAGGGGAGGAGAAAAGCCAGAAATGGCTTTGAACCTTGCAAGGTTTTGAGGTTCCAAAGAGGGGAAATAAGCATAACCAGACATAAGAAGGAACTCAAGATGAATAAATAGGAGGATCCTGGTGTAGTCCAGATATAGGTGAAAAACGGGGTGGCAGGGTAGAAATGCTGGACTGGAAGGTCTGCAAACACCAGAAAGGCAAAGAGGACGAGCGGCAATACCAGCAAAGTGGAGAAACGGGATACCTGCCTGGTGTCTTCGGCTACATTTATAAGGGAAAAGTGTACCCAGAGAGTAAGTAAGAATGGTATCGAAAGTACATGCAAGGCCCAGAGGATCCTCGCTTCCCATAAGCCAAGACGAAACAGGTTTTGTGATGCACCATGGAGCATGATGTTCAGGACCAAAAAGCAGGTGTAGGTGACGGCAAGCTCGGCGAAGAAGCGGCTGCCTTTGTCCTGCTTGGGCAGGGGGTATCTTCGTACATCGAAGAAAATGAAGAGCAGCAGAATTGTCGAAAGTACGCTCGCTTCAAGTATATGCATGTCAATTCTCCTCTACAGGTGCACTGGCAGCAGGTTTGAGAAGCCAAAAGAGTGAACATGCAACACACGAACGATACAGGGTATCTTTCGCTTTGGATGGGCCCTTTCAGATTCTCCGATTACCTTTGGCAAGTATACGAGGCAAAGCGAAAAATGAGCAGGTATATTTTGATAAATGTGTTAAAATATTAGCGAAAAGTGTATCAAATCGAGTAATCGGGAAACCAGTATGGCCAGTACAGAAGAATTCATTGAGTTTGTGTGTTCTCAGATAGACAATGAAGGGGTGATCCGCTACCGCAAGATGTTCGGTGACTACATGGTCTATATAAACGACAAGCCGCTGTTGTTGGTATGTGACAATGTGGTGTATGTGAAGATGCTCAAGCCTCTGGAACCGGTGCTTGAAGAGGCGGATACAGGGTATCCGTATAGAGGAGCACGCCTGCACTACATCCTCGATATAGAGGACCGTCTCTTGGTGCGTACGGTTATCGATCTGCTCGAGCCCATCACCGCCGTACCGGTGAAGCGAAGGCGGAAAGGACGTGGGCATCAGTGATGCTTCAAACAGATAGCACTGAAAACATGTATTTCTTTTTGCTGAAATTTATGACATAGGACATACATTACTAATATCCAGTGAGCTAGTAATGAAATATAATTTTAAAATATTATAATAAAAGTAAAAAGCAGATAATACCTAAGTAAAATCGTGGAAAATACTACACAAAACATGTGTAGTCTTAAAAATAAATCATAAAACTTATGTCATTTGTAACGGACTGCTCTCTTCACGGATTTCTGGGTGCGATACATACTGTAATCGGTAGTATTTCTCACAGATGCCCAGAAGGAGCAAGAATATGAACCAGAAAAACAGAAGAGTTATCGTGATACTTATGTTGTTGGTACTGTTCGTGATATTTGTTGGGTGTGACATATCTGCTTATGATAGATTGCAGACTCTTACATCCTCTGAAGCGACGAGTAAAGCGAAGCCTGCACCCTCGGTCACGACTCCGCCTACCATCTATACGGGTATTGCAGGTGATGTGGTGTTCCTGGACGAAGCGGACCAAGTGGAAACTTTCTGGGATGAAGGTGCCTATGTATATCTTGCGGACCTAAACGGGGACGGGATCGTGGATCCGTCGGAGGTGGTGGATAAAGCATCGGCCACCCATGTGCAGACCGGAGTCCGGCTTGCGGGGTATTATACAAGCAACTTCACGCTTTGGGCGGGTAAAACCAATGATGCGGGCAATGTGACCATTTCCAATGATGCGGAGGGGATCACCATCACCATCGATACGAACGAAGCTGCTGATATCGGCGAGTATCATATCAATGTCTATACCGACCAGGCGGCCATTCCTGCAACTCGTCCGGCTCCTGGCCTTTCGGAGTATGTGATGGAGAATCTTGCTGCCGATACGGTTCAGATTCATCTCTCCTTCTCCGAATTGGGAGGGACGATCGACGCTCCCTACTATTTCATCATGCACACGGCACTAACCGATGATGCCGACGCAAATGCCGTTCCATCCCTTGCGGGGGAGACTGCGTATGCAGCCGGAAACAATCCTGTATTCACCGGCAAGGGTGCCTGGTATTACGTGGTCGGATATACTGCGGTTGCCTATTATGAGCCGATCATCAAGGAGCTCTCCGACGGAGGTGGCGATACGTACGGTTGGCTTGCTGAGACAGCCTATGGTGGAAACAGTGAGGGGGACACCGGTGCTGCTTGGTGGTTCTATATTGATGCTTCGGATCCTGCATATAATGAGTCCACGGTGCATCATATCTATGCAGGCCAACACCTGGTGGAGGGTGCATACCTGACGTATGCGAAGCAACAAGGGAAGTTGAGTATCGTACTCGGTGAGAACATGGTGCTTCAGAATACTACCGAAGCGGTGAAGATCAATGGTTATGATGTGCTTCCCGCAAAGCGTCCCCCTTCCGGCAACTTCCCGGTCAAACTCGGCTATGGGGCTAGCCTTGAATCCATCACGGTGGGCACCCACGCATATTTGATCGTTCATCTGGATGTATGGGTACGCCCCTAGCAAGCGTCCTGAATAGTGCATTGGTTTGTAAATCTGAAAAGGAAGCTGGGATTCGCCCGGCTTCCTTTTTTGATGGGATAAGCGGCCTTCTTGCCTTTTCGTCGGTTGTTGCTGTCTGAGTCATGCATAATTTTCGTCTGTTGAAAAACCAAGAATTCTCGGTGTGACGAAGTACCGCGTGTAACGATTAACTCATTAATTTAATCGTTTAAATCATTTTTTAGAACATAAGAAATTTCATGTTAAATTTGACTAATTTAAGCCAGTAAAAAATTGCTAATTCCTTTCAATATATTTTTTTGTTGACAATACTCTGAAACGGGTTTAGGTTTTTTATATAGGGAAAACCGTTTAACTTTTTGTTAATTTTGGAGGAAAGGATTGGCCGTTTCAATCAAAGAGGTAGCGAAGCTTGCCGGGGTGTCTGTGGCTACCGTATCCAATGTATTGAACAATACAAAAAACGTCAGGGAAGAAACCAAGAAGAAGGTTGAGACTGCGGTAAGGCAGCTCAATTATCAGATTAATCCGCTGGCCAGGAATTTTCGGAAAGGCCAGAGCAAGATCGTGGGATTTGTGGTTTCCGACCTCTCGAACTATTTCTTCCAATACATAGCCATTGGTTTGGAACGGAGCCTTGCGGCATATGGATACCGGATAGCCTTGATGGATTGCAAGGAAAGGAAGGAGCTGGAAATTGAGAATGTGAAGGATTTGCTTGCTTCATCCGTAGACGGTCTGGTGATCGCCACCACCGGTGAGGATTGTTGCTACCTGCAGCTGGTTCTTGAGAACCACGATGTCCCGGTGGTGTTTGTGGATCGCAAACCCTTCGGCTACAAAAGCGATATGGTGCTGTCACTCAATACCGAGGGTGCCTATCTTGGGGTGAAGTATCTGATTCAGAAAGGGCACAAGAAGATAGGGTTTTTGACCAGCCGCAATGACTCGACCATGGCCGAACGTATTGAAGGATATCGCCAGGCTCATCTTGAGGCGGGTTTGAAAGTGAACGAGAACTATATAAAAACCGGGGATAATGCGGTTTCCCTTTCCCAAAGCCAGCTTTTGCACGGCATTTCCTATACACAGACCAAGGAACTGGTGGAGGGTGGGGAAGTAACGGCCATCTTCGCTGGCAATAATCTGTCTTCAATCGGTGTCTATAATTATTTGCGCGAGGCGAATATCAAGGTTCCTGAAGAAATGGCGTTCATGACATTTGACGATTCATTCTGGCTTTCGATGACCACACCGAGCATTTCTGCCGTTGAACAGGATCCTGACATGATCGGTTCGGTGGCTGGGCAATTGATATACGAAAGGATTGCGGAAAAGGATGCACAACAACCGGATAGGGTTGTCCGCATTCCTACTCGATTGGTTCTGCGTCACAGTGTGTAAGAAATTTCATTAATTTTCAAAAAGGAGGAAATTATGAAAAAGAGAACGAAGTTGGTATTGGCGCTTTCTCTGGTGATGCTGGTCTCAGCATCGATGGTGTTTGCCCAAGGTACTGCTGAAGGTGCAAAGGGAGCTGCAGGTCCCGTGACGATCAACGTGGCCTTGGCGAACAACCCATTGTCACAGGCTCTGGCAAATTATGCCCAGAAGTATTACAAAGCCGATGGAGTGACCGTCAACATCTCGGTGCTTCCGGAAAACGATCTGCGTCAGAAATTGACGACCGGTGCCGCTACCAAGGACAGTACCTACGATATTATCTATATCGGTCCGTACGAAGCACAGACTTGGGCGAAAAACGGCTGGTTGGAGAATCTGAAACCGTACTTTGACAAGATGACTGCAGACCAGAAGAAGTGGTACGACTATAACGACCTGATCAAAGGTATGTTGGATTCCGTATCGCTTGATGGAGTGCCGTATGGTGTTCCATTCTATGGCGAATCATCCTTCCTCATGTACAACAAGGATTTGTTTGCGAAGGCCGGTTTGACGATGCCCGAGGAACCCACATGGCAGCAAGTGTATGAATTTGCCAAGAAGATCAATGATCCGGCTCATGGAATTGTTGGTATGACCATGCGTGGAGCTCCCGGTTGGGGCATGAGCGGTGCTCCGTTCACCACGATGATCAATGCATTCGGCGGCCAATTCTATGACATGAACTGGAATGCCACCATCGATACGCCGCAGGTCCGCAATGCTTGGATGATGTATAAGAAAATCCTCCGGGAAGCAGGCCAGAAGGATATTTTGAGCTATACATACAACGAATGTATCGCCCTTATGTCCAGTGGAAAATGCGGAATGTATTATGATGCCACCTCCCTGGCTCCTCCGCTTGAAGCCAGCGACAGCGCAGTCAAGGGTCATATCGGATATGTCATGGCGCCCCATGATGTCTTGAAGAAGAATACCGCATGGCTGTGGAACTGGACCATGTGTATCAATCCCAACATTACTGCGGACAGAAAGCAGGCGGCATTCGACTTCATCCTGTGGGCAACCAGTAAGGATTATGTAGCCCTTACATTGCGGGAAGATCCTTCTTGTGGAACAACCCCGAGTGCAAACCGCTACAGCACGTATGATCTCCCCGAGTACGCCAAGGCTCCGTATGCCGCAATTACTTTGAAGACACTCCAAAATCTTGATTTCACCAAACCTACGCTCAATCCCGCTCCGTATGTAGGATTGCAGTACATGGCGATTCCTGAATTTGCTGATATTGGAACGGCAATGACTGAGTATCTGGCCGACTATGTGGTGGATAAGATCAGTCTTGATGAAGCCATCAGCAAGACCCAGGCTGTATTCAACCAGGCTGCAATTGATGGAAATTATCGGAAATAAGAGAGTCCTCATGTAGTTGGGATTCTGTCTATCATCCGTCCGGCGGATATTCCGCCGGACATGTCTATTCATTTTTGCCGAGCAAAGGCGTTCGTCGATAGGAATATGTTCGATCATTGGGGTGCATATGGAAAAACAACATGCCGTTCTATTGAAACCGGGAGAGTCGACAAGCAAGAAGTCTGCCATGCCTCCCAGGAATAGACCGCTTCGGGAACATACAGACTACCGTTATCTGATTCCAGGAATTGTGTTTGTTGCCATCATGACGCAAGTTCCGTTTGCGATTACCATCATATATTCGTGTGTCAAATGGAATCTCTCGCGTCCTGATATTGCCGTAACATTTGCGGGATTCGCAAATTTTTGGTTCTTCCTGAAAAGTCCGGAATTCTGGGAAGTCCTGTGGCAAACCGTACTGATAACCGGCGTATCACTTGGACTCTGTACGATCATAGGGTTTTTGATGGCTTTATTGCTTGACAATGAAGTTCCCTTCATCAATGTGGCAAGAACCCTGATTCTTGGTCCGTTTTTTGTGATGTCCACCGCCAGTGGTGTCATCTGGAAAACCACGATATTCAATACTACGTTCGGGTGGTATGGGGTGTTGGCACAAAAGCTCCACTTCACTCCGGTCGACTGGATCAGTTATCACCCTGTCGGGGTGATCATCCTTTTGTTTGTTTGGCAGTGGATGCCTTTCTTTGTCCTCATTCTGCTGGCAGGTCTGCAGGGTATCTCCAGGGATTTGATTGACTGCATGCATCTGGATGGCGTCAATTGGCTGCAGGGAACCTTCTTGATCAAATTACCTTTGATTTCCAATCAGGTCCGAGTTGCCATTATGTTGGGACTGGTATTTATCATCAAGGAATTTGGCCTGATTCTGGTGACCACCAACGGAGGACCGGGAAAAAGCAGCTACACCTTGCCCTTCTATGTCTACTACCAGACTGTATATGCCAACCAGATCGGAAGAGCCGGTGCATTGGCTGTGATGACCGTTGCGTTGACGCTGATCCTTATCAGAATGCTGTACAGCCAAATCCAGAAAAGGAGTGTCTGATGATGCAGGAACGAACCATTACACAAATTCAGCGCTCCATGCGCCTGAAGAAAATCCTAAAGAAAACCATTTTGGCTTTGATTATTTATTGTATTGCTCTCACCTATTTCTTCCCAATCCTGTATATGTTTCTCTCAGGTTTCAAAACCGAACAACAGGCAGTGAAACCTGCGTTATTGTTTCAACCGACCTTGCAGACATATCAGAAAGTGCTCTCTGATCCCACGATGGTACAGTATCTGAAGAACTCGGTGCTCCAAGTTGTTCTGGGAACCGGCATAAGTCTGCTGCTCGGCATTCCTGCGGCGTTTGCCCTGGTTTTCGGGAAATTGAAAAAGAAGGACAGTGCGGGGAAAATCTATCTTTGGTTCATCACCACAATCTTGTTGCCTCCGGTCGCTGTGTTGATTCCCTTGTTCATTACGTATCAAAAGCTGAATTTGAAAAACAATCCCTTGGGTTTGTTGATAGCCTATATCGGGTTCAATACGCCCCTTGCCGTCTGGTTGATTCATTCATTTTTCAGTGATTTGCCCAAGGATATTTTTGAAGCCGCCCGCATCGATGGCTGTACCCGATGGCAACAAATGGTCATCATGGCCATTCCACTTGCCAGAACCGGGATCATCAGCGCTGGCTTGATCATTGCCGTGCAAATCTGGAACGAATTCTTCCTTGCATTCAATCTCACCGGAAATCCTTCTGCAACGTTGCCGGTCTACATGTCCAGATTCCGTGAACAACAAGGCTTGTTCGTTGCCCAGTTGTCTGCGTCCTCGACCATTTCCATTCTTCCGGCCTTGATACTTGGGTGGATGAGCCAGAAGGCATTGGTGAAAGGACTGACGATGGGAGCGGTGAAGGAATGACAGAGCAGATCCTGGTCTTCGATGTCGGGACGACCAGTGTAAAGACGATTCTCTTCGACAGGGATGGGATGGAGACGGAAAGTGTCTCGATCCCTTACCCTACCGAGTATCAGCAGGACCGTGCTGAACAGGATCCAGATGATTTCTGGCACGCTGCACTAATCGGAGCCAATCGTCTTTCCCAGTCTGCAAAGGAACAGGTCGTAGCCATCGGAATCAGCGGTCACATGAATGGAGCGCTTTTCCTGGATGCCCAGGGAAACAGTGTCAGGCCGGAACTTATTCATAGTGATACTCGGAGCAAGGAAGAATGTACCTTGATTGCGAATGTTATACCTGATGCCTATCCGGTGCATGGCAACAGGATTGATGAGCATCTTTCTTTGCCGAAGATCCTATATGTCTTTCGGCACGAGCGGGATTCCTATGAGAAGACGGCATTTTTTCTCAATGCCAAGGACTATATACGGGTAAAACTTACGAACGTGGTGGGGGAAAGTGATTTCAGTGATGCCTCGCTTTCCTGTGCGATGGACATGGTCGCTCATGATTGGGACAGGGATTTGCTCCTCGATTTGGGGCTTGACCCCAAGCGTTTTCCCCTGTTGAAGAAAAGTACCGACATAGGCGGTACGCTCGCAAGGGATGTTGCCTCGATAATGGGATTGAAGGCTGGTATCCCGGTTTCGATGGGAGGTGGCGATGCAGCCTGCGCAACTCGAGGAGCAGGGGTGAAAGACAGCTCGTCCGCGTACGCTTGTCTGGGAAGCAGCGCTTGGGTCAGCACCTTGGGGAGTACTGTCGTTGCTGATGCAAAGAGGCGCTTGCAGAATTTCTTCGATCTTGACGGCCAGCATGTGAATATGTGCGGGACGGTGCAATCGAGTGGGATTGCGATTGACTGGATATTGCAGATTCTTGGGTTGGATCGCAAGGATGTGGAAGCCTTTTTAGATCAGGGTAAACCGGGGAGCAAAGGGGTTGTGTTCGCCCCCTATCTTCTGGGGGACCGCTCGCCGTTCTGGGACAGCAAGGCAAGAGGATCGTTTGTAGGACTTTCCATGCACCAAAGTCCGATGGATATTGCCCAAAGTGTCTATGAAGGCGTTGCCTTCGCGCTCAAGGATGTCCTGGAGGTGTATGGTGATCTGGGGTTTGCATATCCATCAATGACCGTCATGGGTGGGCTTGCACGCAGTCTTCCTTTTATGCACCTGCTTTCCCATGTCTTGGATCTCCCTTTGGCTTTGCATCCATATCCTACGCAAGGTTCGGGAATGGGTGCTGCGATGGCGGCAATGGTGGGAGTCGGCTTGTATCGGGATTTGGATGAGGCGATCGATCATATGGTTTTCAACAAGGATTTTTGCAACCCGGAAGAACAGAAAGCCAGTCGGTATGCCTCGTTGTTCCCCATTTTCAAAATGATATATGGGAAGGAGAAACCGATCAATGATGCATTATACGCGCTTTGGAGTAAGGAGGAACGTGCCAAATGAGAGCAATTGTAATCGAGAAGCCCGGTATGATTTCAGTACAGGAAGTACCGAAGCCGGTTGTCAATGACCATGAGGTTCTGATTCAAGTGATGTCCAGCGGCATCTGTGGTACCGATGTGCATATCTTCCACGGAGAATATCTTGGCTCCTATCCTATAATTCCCGGCCATGAATTCAGCGGGGTGGTGGAACAAGTCGGACGATCGGTAAAACGGGTCAAAGTTGGGGATCATGTGGCGGTTGAACCGAATATTGCTTGCGACAATTGTGAAAACTGTTTGGAAAACAGACAGAATTTCTGCGTCAATTGGCAGGGAGTGGGAGTCTCGATGCCCGGAGGGATGGCCGAATACGTCAAAGTCCCGGAGAAAGCCGTGTTCTCCATCGGAAATCTTCCGTTTGATGAGGGTGCTTTTTGTGAACCGTTGTCTTGTGTCCTGCACGGTATTGAGCAGACGCCCCTCAAACTGGGGGATCGGGTCCTTGTTCTGGGTGCCGGTCCGATCGGCATGTTGCTTGCAAGAACAGCAAAGATCCGGGGAGCCAGTCGCATTACACAGGTGGATAAGAATGCAAGTAGGCTCCAGATGGCCAAAGACTATGCGGCAGACGAGACCTGTACGAATCTCGATGACCTCAAGGGCCAGACTTTTGATATGGTGATCGAAGCATCCGGTTCCAAGTTCCTGCTGGAGAACAGTCTGCATTATGCCCGTGGGGGGGGCTCGGTATTGTTCTTCGGCGTTCCGAAAAACGATTTGATGATCAATCTCAACCCCTTTGAGATCTTCTCCAAAAGCCTGAAGATCATCGGGACCTATACATCTGTACGTAACTCCATGCAAGCCATCAGATTGATGGAAAGTCACCAGATTGATGTACGTCCCTTGATCAATCCTGTACTCCCCCTCGCCGATTTTGAACAGGGCGTTCACTCAATCGTAGAAGGGAAGCCAGGGGTGATGAAAGTCATGATGAAACCGCAACAATAACCGTTTGGTCATTGCAGAAATACAAGGAAGGACATCGGGAGGTATATGATGGATGAAGGAATTCTTGACAGATTCAGTCTAAAAGGGAAAACCGCGTTGGTAACCGGCGGGGCTCAGGGGATTGGACGAGGGTATGCATTTGCTCTTGGACAAGCAGGAGCCAAGGTCGCAATCGTTGACATCAATCCAGAAACAGCCGCTTCGACGGTAGAGGAATTGGAAGCGCAGGGTATCAAAGCTATGGCTTGTGCCTGTGATGTCACTGATCCAGACCAGGTGGTGGCGATGGTGAAACGTGTGGTGGATGCTTGGGGTACGTTGACCATAGCTGTGAATAATGCCGGGATGGGAATATGGAGCGATGCGCTTACCATGCCGTATGCGATGTGGCGAAAAACCATGGCGTTGAACATGGATGGCATCTTCCTCTGTGCCCGTGAAGAGGCAACGTACATGAAGCAGCAAGGATATGGGAAAATAATCAACACTGCCTCGATGAGCGCCCATATCGTCAATACCCCACAGAACCAAGTCGCCTACAATGCTTCCAAGGCGGGTGTATTGCATATGACCCGATCATTGGCCGCTGAATGGGCTCCGTTTGGGGTGCGAGTGAACTCGATCAGCCCCGGTTATACGAAAACCGAGTTGGTTGAGAAGTTGTTGGCCAGTCCGGAAGGGCAGAAGATGGAGCCACAATGGCTTCGTATGATACCGATGGGACGCATGGCGACGGTTGAGGATCTGCAGGGGGCTTGTCTCTATCTTGCTTCTCCTGCTTCGGATTATGCTACCGGAACCGACATCATTGTTGATGGTGGCTATTGTTGCTGGTAAGGCAGAAGGAACGGGGCGGGGTGTTCCTTTCAGGAATGCCTGCGACCCGAATTGTTTCGGCTTTTGGATGAGGTAAGCTCTGGTTTGCTCACCCTGATGGGTTTTGTCAGATGGCTGTCGTTGAAGCAAGGAGATGGAGTATGAAGGCATTGGTGTTGGAAGCGAAACAGAAGCTCAGCCTCCGGGAGTTTCCCATCGAGGAAACGGTGGGTCCGGATGACGTACGGATTGCAGTGAAAGCTTGTGGCATTTGTGGATCGGATATTCATTATTATACCCATGGAGCCATCGGGGAGTATGTGGTACGGGAACCCATGATACTTGGGCATGAGAGTGCCGGGGAGGTTGTGGAGATCGGCAGCAATGTCAAAGGGTTCCGGATCGGGGACAGGGTCTGCATGGAGCCCGGCATCCCTGATCTGCGGAGCAAGGAAACGCTTAGTGGGAACTATAATATCGATCCGGCGGTGCGTTTCTGGGCGACTCCCCCCATTCATGGGTGCCTGCGCCAGTCGGTGGTGCATCCTGCTATGTTTTGCATCAAGCTGCTGGATAATATGAGTTTTGCCGAAGGAGCCATGATGGAGCCTTTGGCCATCGGGATGGAGGCTGCGAAAAAGGCAAGGATCGAACCCGGGGATACAGCCTTGGTGGTGGGGTGTGGGACCATCGGCATCATGGTGGCGAT
This sequence comes from Sphaerochaeta sp., assembly GCF_050256055.1. Classification (NCBI taxonomy): domain Bacteria; kingdom Pseudomonadati; phylum Spirochaetota; class Spirochaetia; order Spirochaetales; family Sphaerochaetaceae; genus Sphaerochaeta; species Sphaerochaeta sp. The sequence goes on from NZ_JBFWIJ010000032.1 coordinate 36,598, forward strand.
CAGTGCCTTGGCCGCAGGATGTTCTACGGTGTATATAAGCGATGTGAAACAACCGAAACTCGATATCGCTGCAAGCTATCCGAACATGGTGCCGATCAATACTTCCAAGGAAAATCTGCAGGAAGTCATTTTGGAGAAGACCCAGGGGCTTGGGGTGGACAGGATATTTGAAGCCAGCGGATATGCACCGGTGTATCCGGAATTTTTCCGTTGCGCCCGCCCGGGAGGGAAGGTGGTCTTGGTGGGAATCCCGGGAGAACCGGTACTGATTGATGTTTCGTTCCTGCAAGGCCGTGGCATCAGTATTGAGACGATATTCCGCTATGTCAACGAATTTGAGAAGGCTGCGGCATTGGTCAGTGCGGGAAAGATCGATGTACGGCGTTTGATCAGCAGGACATTCCCCTTTGAGAAATCGATCGAAGCTTATGAGTATGCTGCAGCAAACCATCCTGATGTGGTGAAAGTGATGATTGCATTATAAGGGAAGTAGCTAGGGGTCTTCTCGCTGTTCAGTGGCAAATGGTTCTACCTTGCACATCCGTTTTTGGTAGTGTTGCAAAGTTCTTCCAGATAGCGTTCCAAAGGCTGTACCTGTTCTGTGATGATGTGAATCTTACCTTTGACCAAGGTGATGAAACCCTGGTCCTTGAGTTTTGCTATGGCACGATTCAACGTCTTGATGTTCATACCCAATTCCTGGCACATGTAGTCCCGGGTGGTTGATACGGGAACATCCTCTCCCACCTTTGGGGTTTCGCGAAATCGGGATAAAATATA
>NZ_JBFWIJ010000033.1:0-30431 GCF_050256055.1 Sphaerochaeta sp.
TAGTTGCTAAATCGTTTTAGCTATAGTAGTATAGCTTTAGTATTCAAGAATTGTCAAAAAAATTTACAAGAATTTTCTCCAACGTGTTGATTGCGTACCTGACATGCCTGAACCCATACAGGTTATGCAACAGAGGTGGACAATACTGTCATTTTCCTCTATCTTTAACAGAGAGAGGCCATTTGGGGCCTCCCGTTTCTGTGAAAATAGCTATTTCTTGTAAAGGCGATATATAGAACCAATGAAATTTACTGAATTACCCGTATCAGAGCAAGTGCTCAAAGGCATCGAGTCTGCAGGATTCACCGACTGTACCGAAGTACAGGAAAAAGTGTTGCCTGTCAGCCTGCAGCATCGCGATGTCATGGCCCAGTCAAAGACTGGAAGCGGAAAGACCGCAGTGTATGTGCTTACCATCCTGCAAGCCTTCGTGGAAGCCCGGCAAAAAGGAAAAAGCAAACCCAAAGCCCTTATTGTAGCCCCCACCCGTGAATTGGCCGTTCAGATCGAGGAAGATACCCTCTCCTTGGCGTCTGCAATGGAAGATGTAGCGGTGGGGTGTTTTTTTGGCGGGGTCGGGTATGGCAAGCAGGACGAGATCTTGGAGAAGGGATGCGACATCTTCGTTTGTACGCCCGGTCGTATTCTTGACTACCAGAAGATGCACAAGATCGACTTCCGTGAGTTCGACATCTTCGTCGTTGATGAGGCCGATCGATTGTTCGATATGGGCTTCTACCCTGACATCCAGAAGATGTTCAGCCTTCTGCGTGACTGCAAGGAGCGTCAGACGATGCTTTTCTCTGCCACGCTGGGAACCAAGGTCCGTAATCTGGCCTGGTCGTTCATGCATGACCCGGTGGAGCTCGAGGTGCAGCCTGAAGAGATTACCGTCAAGGCGATCACCCAGGAGCTCTATCATGTTTCCAAGGATGAGAAGTTCAGATTGTTTCTGCAACTGATGCGTAAACAAGACCCGTCCAACTGCCTGATCTTCACCAATACCAAGGCACGGTGCATAGAGGTGGCCAAACGGCTTTCCCTCAACGGATACCCGACCAAGTACCTGATGGGGGACCTTCCCCAGTCCAAGCGTCTGCAGACGATCGACCGGATGAAAGAAGGTAAGATCAAATTCCTGGTCGCCACCGATGTTGCCGCCCGCGGGCTCCAGATCGACGATCTCGAACTGGTGGTGAACTACGATATACCCGATGATTTCGAAAGCTATGTACATCGCATCGGGAGGACAGCCCGGGCCGGTAAGAGCGGCAAGTCCATCACTTTCGCTGATGAGGAATATGTATTCAACCTTGAGGCGATTGAAAACTACATCCAGATGAAGATACCGGTAATCTGGCCGGCTGAGGGTGAGTTGCCCGAAGTTGAGGACAAGAGTGCCTCCTATTCCTTCAGGGACTTGGTCAGCAATGACGAATATGCACCGGCATCCATGCGACCCAAGCGGGGTGGGCCACGTGGAAAAGCCAGGCCTGCTGCCGCAACTTCCCGTCCACGATCGACCAAGCGGACGGAAGGCGGAGACCAAGGAAAACGGAAACCCCGTCCTGTGGCTGCCAATGCGGAGCGGGTACCTGCACCGCGCCGGAGGAAACCGGGTTCCAAGAGTTATGCAGAAATCCAGAATCTGTCGCTTGAAGAACGTTTGGCGTATTACAAGAAGCAGTATCAGATGGATGAGCCCGGAAGCGGGGCATCCGATGTGAAGAAAAGTGTACCCAAACCAGTACAGAAGAAGCCGGTGCAACCGGTTCAGAAACAACAGGAAGTGACAACCGAAAAGAAGCCGGGATTTTTTGCCCGCTTGTTCGGTCGAAGAAAGAAGAATTGATATGCTCAGACGGTTCATCTCCTACTATAGGCCCTATAAAGGGTTGTTCTACCTTGACATGGGAGTGGCTATCTTCGCTTCCTTCCTTTCCATCCTGTTTCCCACCCTGACGCGTCAGTTGCTCAGGGTGGAAATCCCGAATCAGAATTTTCGCGCCATGTTGTACATTTTCGCCTTTATGCTGCTCATCTACGTGCTGCAGGCAATCTGCCAGTACATTCGGGTGACCTGGGGGCATATCCTCGGGGTGAAAATGGAAACCGATATGCGCAGTGAACTCTTTGCGCACCTGCAGAAGTTGTCGTTCGGATACTTTGACAAGACGAAGACCGGGCATATGATGAGCCGGATCACCAATGACTTGTTTCAGATCACCGAGATGGCACACCATGCTCCTGAGGATTTCATCATCAGCGTGGCCACGATCATCGGTTCCTATGTGATCATGTTCAGCTACAGCGTTCCGCTTGCCCTCATATCGTTGCTTCCGCTTCCGATTATGGTGTTTTATGGCATTTTTTACGGATTGAAGATGAAGGCGACCTTCCGCCGGGTGCGGCGTACGGTTGCGGACGTGAACAGCAATGTTGAAAATTCCTTGATGGGAATCCGTGAGGTCAAGTCGTTCGGCCGTGAATCGTATCAGGAAGAGAAATTCAACCAAGTCAATGACATCCTTAGGGACAGCAAGACCGAGCAATATCAGGTCATGGGCAGCTACCATGCCTTGCTGGGGTTCTTCAGGGATCTCTATTACTTCTGCACCATTGCCGGCGGGGTCATCCTTATTTATTTCGGAAAGGTGCAATCATATGATTTGATCACCTTCATCCTCTATGTCGGGGTGGTCCTTCCCCCGATCGACCGGCTGATCAATTTCACCGAACAGTTGCAGCAGGGCATGGCCAGTTTCGAACGGTTCGTCCAGGTCATGGATGAGGATCCTTCCATCAAGGATGCGAAGGATGCAAAGGAATTGAAGGTCAAAACAGGGTCCGTCCATTTCGAGCATGTTGATTTTTCGTATGAGAGTTCGATATCCGAAGTACTGAAGGATATGGATGTGTCCATCGAAGGAGGAACGACGGTCGCTCTGGTAGGCGAGTCGGGCGCAGGCAAGAGTACCTTTGCTTCCCTGATTCCCCGCTTTTATGAACCGAGTGGCGGACGCATTCTCATTGATGGCCAGGATATCAAGACGCTCCGACAGAATTCGCTTAGGCAGAATATCGGCTTTGTACAGCAGAATGTCTTCCTCTTTGATGATACGATCCGGGAGAATCTGAAGTACGGCAAGGTAGATGCAACCGACGAGCAGCTTTGGGCTGCATTGGATGCAGCAAACCTGGGCTCGTTCGTCCGTTCGCTTCCCCTCGGACTGGATACCCAGGTAGGGGAACGTGGAACGCTGCTCAGTGGCGGACAGAAACAGCGCATTTCCATAGCAAGGGTTTTCTTGAAGAACCCGCCGATCCTCATTTTCGATGAAGCGACCAGCAGCCTCGATACGGAAAGTGAGGAATTGATCAGTGAAGCGTTCGCCCGTCTCTCGAAAGGGAGAACCGCCATCGTCATTGCCCATCGGTTGACTACGGTGAAGAATGCCGATTGCATCTTTGTCCTTGATGGAGGTACACTGGTCGAAGCTGGCACGCACTCCGAACTGCTCGGACGAAACGGCCAGTATGCCAAATTGTACAAGACCCAGGACTTTTCCTAGCACGATGGAGGAAACAGCATGAAATCGATTCGAATAGCGTTTGCAGCCTTGTTTGTCATCCCGATCCTTCTGCTTTCCATCCTCTATGCTTTCCTTCCCGCCTCTCTTTTGCGTGCGTTCGGACGGTCAGATGCCGCCGAACGTCATCTGAGGAGGTGTGGGCATTTCATCGGGAATTCCATCCTGTTCTTCTTGGGAGTCACCGTACATGTCGATGGTCGGGAGAATCTTCCCCAAACCTCCAACATCTGCTATATGGGGAACCATCAGAGCCTGCTTGATATCGTGGCATTCGTCGGTCCGGCCGATTTGTGGGCGGGCATCATCGCCAAGGTTGAAGTCAAGAAGATTCCGATCATCAATCTGTGGAGTTATGCCCTGGGCTGTATTTTCATCGATCGGGTGAGCCCCCATGACGCCATAAAGGCCATTCTCAAGGGGGTCCAGCATCTGAAAGACGGGAAAAGCCTGTTGGTTTTCCCGGAGGGAACCCGCAGCAAGAGCGGAAAAATCGGAGAATTGAAGAACGGAAGCCTGAAGTTGGCAACCCGTTCAAAGGCCGTCATCGTCCCCTTTACCGTCAAAGGACTGCGGGCCGGGTTTGAGAACCTCAGGGGTTTTCGCAGGGTGCATGCCTATTTCTCCATTGGGAAAGCCATTGCTACCGATCAATTGAGTGAAGAGGCTTTGGCTGGTTTGCACGAAGTTGTATATGGGGCTATTGCCAAACGCTTTGATGAGCTCCCCGGCCAAGTCTAGGATGGTCATGCAGACAGCACTTTCCGTTTCCCAACTTTCCTTCACCTATCAAGCCTGGAATGGCGAGGCCTGCGAGCCCCTGTTCCAGGATCTTTCCTTTACGGTGGAACAAGGAAGCAAAACGTTGGTGCTTGCTCCCTTCAATAAGGGAAAATCGACGCTTGCGAAGATCATATGCGGTGTCTGCCCCAAATATTTCCCCGGTACGCTGGCAGGAAGCATTGCACTGTTCGGCAAGGATCTCGCTGCCATGGAAAGTTGGGATTTGCTCGAAGATTGCGGGTATGTATCCCAGAATCCACAGGAACAATTCATAGCCAACTCAGTGGAAGAGGAACTCGCGTTTCCGCTCGAGTCCTTGGGACTCGATCCGCAGCAGATGCATGTACGCATTGAGCGGGCCTTGCATCTCTGGGGTTTGCATCACTTGAGGACCTCCAGTGAACAGGAACTGAGCGGAGGGGAACGCAAACGGGTTCTGCTGGCCGTATTACAGGCTCTGGATCCGAAGCTTTGGCTGCTTGATGAAGCGTTCGATGATCTGGATCAGAACTGGAAGGACCGTCTGAAGGCAACCATTGCAGAACCTGGGCGAACTGTTCTGGTGCTGGCCAGCCGGTATCTGGAACATTTTGATGATGTGTTCGACCAGGTGCTCCTCCTTGATGAGAAACGCATCGTCCGGTTGGAGCGAACGCAATTGCTCACGCGGTTCTTTCACCTGTGTGGGGATGATTTGCCCAATCCACTTGCCGAACAGCACTGCACCATTGCCCGGCAACGAAGCCTATCCTGCAGTTCCCTGCAGGTCGAACGCAAACGGGTGAGCACCAGCGAATCGAATATCTTCAGTCTCGAGGTCCCCTCTTTCTCCGTATCTAGCGGGGAATTGGTGACTTTGGTAGGACCCAACGGCAGTGGGAAGAGTTCCTTTTCCCGTCTGCTCTGTGGGCTTGATGATCCGGTATCGGGGTCGATATCCATAGATGAAAAGACGGAAAGCGGAAAGGATCTGAGTACGAAAGTCGGCTATTTGTTCCAGAATCCGGACCTGCAGATTTTCCTGCCTACCGTCGCCGAGGAACTTTCCTGGTCATTGAAACGGAGAAAGGACATCGGTGTCCGAGAGCTCACCGAACGGGTGGAAGCCTGTGCAAGGCTGTTCGGTCTGAACCTCTCCGACACCCCCTCCACCATGAGTTATCCACTGCGCAAAGCCCTGCAGGCCGCAGTCTATTACCTGCTCGAACGCCCGTTCTACATTCTTGATGAGCTCGATGCTGCCTTGACCTACCAAAGCGCACTGATGATCATCTCGCATTTGCGTGAACGGGGTGCCGGCATTGTGCTGATTACCCACGACCGACAGTTCGCATCCAAAGTGGGTCAGCGCGGGTATACCATCGTCGAGGGGAGGTTGGAAGTACTATGACGACCAATACCTACATTGCGGGAAAAGGGTGGCTGTACCATTTTGATCCCCGGGCGAAACTGCTGTTGATGGTGTTGCTCTGCATTTGGTTCTTTCTGCCGGTTACCCTCGGATTCCTTGCATCGGTCGTGTTGCTGATTCTTCTTTTCGGTGCAGCAAATACAGGTTTTTCCTACATCAATCGGGTGTTCCGATCGATTCTCCCGATGTTGTTGTTCATGGTTTTGTTCATGCCGTTCAATGTTCGCGACGGACAGCCTTTGTGGATGGTCGGTTCGTGGACGATCATCACCAAGGAAGGCCTTCTGCAGGCGCTTCGCCTGGGAAGCCGGTTCATCGGCATCACCTATGTGTGTTCGTTGTTGTTCGCCACGACGGCTATGCATGAAGTGATGCTGGCCTTGCAATGGTATCGTCTTCCCTACAAAGCTGGACTGGTGGTGACGCTGGCCTTCACCTACATTCCCTTCATTTCCGACAGTTTTTCCCAGATCGCGGAATCGCATCGGCTCAGGGAAGCCGACCGCCAACAGGCCCGGACTTTCATGGGACGACTCAAGGATTTGGTTCCGACTCTGACCAGCGCTTTGGTGGTGGCGCTCCGTTCCATCCCCAACCTGGCGATGAGCCTGGAGATGCGGGGGTTTGGGAGAACGGAGAAACGCAGTCGCTACCGAAGTCTCGAATCCTACCGGCATCCCTTTACCCACTTCCTGGTTTCCGTTATCATCCCCGTAATATTATGGTTCATTGCGCGCGTCCTATAGGAGAACAAACATGCAGCAGAATAGAAATGCTCTGAAGGTGGCGGTCGTAGCGGTGCTTACCGCAGTGGTGGTGGTCTTCACCATGGTTGTACGTATTCCTACCGCCAAGGGATATCTGAATTTGTGTGATGTTGCCATTGCATTCATCGCGTTCACCTTCGGTCCCTGGTCGGCGTTCATCGCCGCCGGATTGGGCACTGCCTTGGCTGACTTGATCAGCGGCTATGCACAATGGGCTCCTATTTCCTTCTTGGTCCATGGGTTGGAAGGATTGTTGGTCGCCCTCATCGTCCGTCAGCGTACCGGTACTGAAGCTTCGTTCCTGCGCAAGTTGCTTGCTGGGGTGGTGTGCATTGCAACCGTCACGCTTGGCTATTTTGCCCTTTCCACACTTTTCATCAGTACCGCCAGCGTGGCGGCAGCCGAAATTCCTGGTAACCTGGCCCAGAGCGGCGTAGGGTTTGTCTTGGGGTTGGGGGTGTCGATCGCCGTTAAGCGTGCGTATCCACCGGTACGTTCACTGGCTTGGTAGTATTTTGCACAGCAATCCAGTATACTCGCAACAACAAGTGAAGAATAAGGAACAAAGCATGCAACAATTTCCCCATGATACCGTAATTGTGCTCGATTTTGGTGCGCAATACAGCCAATTGATTGCACGAAGGGTACGGGAGATGCACGTCTACAGCCAGATCGTCCCCTATACGATTACGGCAGCTGAGCTGAAGGCGATGCAAATCAAAGGCATCATTTTCTCCGGTGGACCGGCTTCGGTCAGAGCCGAGGGATCGCCACGACCCGATCCTGGCATCTATGATTTGGGTATTCCCATCCTGGGGATCTGTTATGGATTGCAGGTGATGAGTATCCAGAACGGGGGAGCGGTCGAGCGGCCCGAGAAGCGTGAGTATGGATTCGCCGATCTGACGATTCTCCAAAAAGAATCCTCCCTCTTACAGGGGATTACGGACAGCTCCCGGTTGTGGATGAGTCATGGCGACTCGGTCTGTACGCTGCCTGAGGGGTTTTCCCATACCGGCAGCACCCCGAACTGCCCGTATACGGTCATAGAGAACGAGGCAAAGCATTTCTATGGTGTCCAGTTCCATCCGGAAGTGGTACATACCACCCAGGGCAAGACCTTCCTGGAAAATTTTGTCTTCGGGATCTGTAAAGCTGAAGCCAACTGGGATATGGGTTCCTTTGTAGCTTCTGCAGTAGCGGAAATTCGGGAAAAGGTCGGTGACAGGCAAGTGTTGTGCGGTCTCAGCGGCGGTGTCGACTCAGCTGTTGCTGCAGTTTTGATTCATAAAGCGATCGGTGACCAATTGGTCTGTGTATTCGTCAACAATGGGCTGCTTCGCAAGGGTGAGGCGGAAATGGTACAGAAGCTGTTCCGGAACAACTATAACATCCGCCTGCAATATGCCGATGCCGAGCAAGCCTTTCTCTCTGCACTCAAAGGCGTGACCGAACCGGAGGCGAAGCGAAAGATCATCGGAAAGGTTTTCGTAGATACGTTCTACGCAGAAGCCCGCAAGGCCGGTGAGATTTCCTTCCTTGCCCAGGGCACTCTCTATCCGGATGTGATTGAGAGCAAGAGTCCGTCCGGCGGACCTTCGGCGACGATCAAGAGCCATCATAATGTGGGCGGCCTTCCCGAGGATCTGAAATGGGAACTGCTTGAGCCCCTGCGTGAGCTTTTCAAGGACGAAGTACGTGCACTGGGCAGGGAACTGGGGCTTCCCCAGGAGTTGGTGAATCGTCATCCCTTCCCCGGACCGGGGCTTGGAGTCCGCTGCATCGGCGAAGTCACCAAGGAACGGCTTGACACCCTGCGGGATGTCGACGCCATCTTCATCGAGGAAATCCGCAAGGCCGGGCTGTATGATGATATCTGGCAGGCCTTGGCTTGCCTGCTTCCCGTCAAGAGCGTCGGAGTCCAAGGGGACGAACGTACCTATGAGGAAGTGTGCTCGCTCAGAGCGGTGACCAGTGAGGACGCCATGACGGCCGACTGGTACCGATTCCCTCCGGAGGTACTCCAGCATGCAGCCAGCAGGATCTGTAACGAGGTGGAGGGGGTCAACCGCGTTCTTTATGACATTACAAGCAAACCCCCTGGGACGATTGAGTGGGAGTAATACCAGGAGCCTGATTTTGCATTGCCTGCAATTCAGGCTCTTTTTCTTTGCAAAAATAGGTGAGTGCTGTTTTTCATGTACCATTTTCACTTCAGTTGTTTCCTGATTTTAGGTTTGTCTTTTGGAAACCCGATGCACACTGTTTGATCAGGAAACGGGTCTTGGATAACCAGTCTGAGCAAGCTGATGCAGGGGAAATCATATAGTCGAGTTCTTTTTTTGAATGGAATGTAAAAATTTGCAATGTAAATATATAAGTAGGTTATTCGTCACCATTTTGAATTCATGCAAAAAAAAGTTGACAGGTATATAAACACATTGTAACATAAAATTGTTCAACAATATTGTATAGCGAAATTGGAGGCAATTATGAAACTACTGGAAGGTGCATACGACTTGCATGTGCATTCTGCACCGGATGTATTGCCACGGTTGATGGATGACCTTGAAATGGGGGAACGAATAACCGCGTGCAAAATGGGTGGATATGCAATCAAGTCACACTATTTCTGTACAGCCGAGCGTGCCCAATTGATACGACAACTCTATCCAGACTGTGATGCCGTCGGGACGGTCACCCTCAACAGTGCCGTCGGCGGCATCAATCCTACTGCGGTGGAGATGGCGGGTAGGGCGGGTGCCAAACTCGTTTGGTTTCCCACCTGTGACAATACCCATGAGCGCAAGCATGTATTCAACGGCGATCCGAACAAGAAACTTCCCTATTGGGCCCAGATCCTGATCGAAATGGACAAGGAGGGAATCTCCGCCCCCACCGTAGATATCTTGGACGAACAAGGCCACTTGACGGAGGATACCATCAGTGTGCTGGATATCCTTGCCAAACAAAATATGATCCTGGCCACCAGTCACCTGTCCCATGAGGAAACCTTTGCATTGGTGAAAGAGGCGCACACTCGGGGGGTGAAGAACATCATCATCACCCACGTAGATTTCCCGACCACCTTCTACGCCATCGAGGAACAATTGGAGCTGGCTGGTTACGGGGCTGTGATGGAACATTGCTATACAACCTGGGCGACCGGGAAAGTGGATATCGCCACTTCCATCGCTCAGATCAAGGCCTTGGGCCCGGAACGGGTGATCATCGCAACGGATCTGGGACAGAAGCAATCCATCTATCCTGACCAGGGAATGGAAGCGTATGCCCAGAAACTCCTTGAAGCCGGCATCAGCGAGGAAGCGGTGCGGCAGATGTGTGTCTACAACCAAAGAATGTTGCTCGGAAAATAAAGAAAGGAGAACGGTATGAAAAAAATTTTGGTATCATTGCTGATGGTGCTGTTCGTTGCTTCCGCTGTATTTGCGAATGGAAGTGCGGAAGCAAAAACACCTGGACAGGAACATTATGAGTTGATTCTCGGCACGGCAGGAACGTCGGGGACTTACTATGTGGTAGGTGCTGCCATGGGAGCTTCGATCAACAAGAACTCCCAGATGCTGAATGTCATCGTCCAGCCGACCAAAGGTTCCATGGAAAACCTGAACCTTGCGAATTCCAACGAGATCCAGTTGGGCTTTTCCAATTCGGACGGCGTATACTGGGCAGCCAACGGAACCGGCATCTTCGCCAAGGCCGGCAAGCTGAACATCAAGGCGGTCATGAACCTGTATCGTTCACAAGCCCAGATGGTGACGCTCAAGAATTCAGGAATCAAAACGTACGGAGACTTGAAAGGCAAGAAAGTGAATCTCGGTCCTTCCGGCCAGACCATTGTGGAGGTATCCAAGTCCGTGTTGCGTGCCTATGGCATTGACCCGGAAAAGGATGTGACTCCGTTCTATCTCGCCGTGGATGAAGGGTTGAGCAAGCTCAAAGATGGCGAAATTGATGCATCCTTCTTCGTTGCCGCCGCTCCCACCGCCGGTGTAGTGAACATCGCCAGTACCACGGATATCCAGTTGGTCGACATCGACAAGCCGATCCTTGAAAAGGTTGCAAAGGATTACCCCTTCTATGGAAAGGGCGTCATCCCTGCAGGAACCTACAAGGGACAGGATAAGGACGTCAATGTGGTGGAGATGGTGACCGAAATCTTTGCCGGCGCCGATGTCCCTGAAGCCGCCGTGTATGAATTCGTGAAGCAGGCGTTGGAGACCCAACCCCAATATGTGAATGCCCATGTCAGCATCCAGGAAATCCAGCCTGAGTTTGCCAGTCAGTGCGTTACGGAATTGCACCCCGGAGCATTGAAGTACTACAAGGAAAAAGGACTTCGTTAAGAAATTACGGTGGGGAGGGGTACTCCCTCCCCGCACAGAAAGGAAACTACTGTGGCTATCCCAACGTTCATCAAAAGTGATTCCCGCATTGGTTCAGTCAAGAACCTGTTGTTGCTGCTCATTTTCATAGGCATGCCGTTGTACCATATGTGGACGGCTTCGTTCGGTGTATATCCTTCCTATGAACTGAGCGCGGTGCATTGGGCCTTTGTCGGCAGCTTCATCATTCTGGTCAAGCCGTTGAAATTCAAAGGCGGCTGGTTGGTGGATCTTGTCCTCTTCCTGCTCAATCTTTTCATCTGTTATCATCAGATCGCTCTTCAGGAATATTTCGTACAGAACGCAGGCATCTATACGAAGATGGATATCTATATATCCATGGCGTCCGTCGTGCTCGCCTTGTTGATCGCCGGACGGATGGTGGGAAAGATCCTGCCGATCATCAGCATTCTCTTCATTGCCTACGCCTATTTTGGACGCTATGTCCCGGGCATGTTCAAGACCACGCGGTTTTCCCTTACCAGAATCGCTCCCTATTTGTTCACCGCATATGACGGTCTGTTCGGGCAGACTCTCACGGTAAGCGCCCAATTCATCTATCTGTTCGTCTTGTTCGGCACGTTGTTGGAACTCACCGGAGCCGGTGAATTCTTTGTCGATATTTCCTATTCCTTGACGCGAAGGATCAAGGGAGGACCGGCCCAGGCCGCCGTCTATTCGAGCATGCTCATGGGTACGATCAATGGAAGCGGTGCGGCCAACGTTGTCACCACCGGCACGTTCACCATCCCCTTGATGAAGAAAGTCGGATTCCGACCTTCCTTCGCCGGAGCTGTTGAGGCGGTGTCTTCCTCAGGCGGACAGATCATGCCGCCGGTGATGGGGGCTGTCGCCTTCCTGATGAGTGAGATCACCGGCATCTCCTATGCAAAGATTGCACTGGCGGCGGTGATTCCCGCAATTCTGTATTATGCAACCTTGTCGATTTCCGTCCTCTTTGTTGCGAAAAAGATCGATGTCCCCGATCCGCAGGAAGAAGGGATGGAGTCCCCCTTGACCATTCTCAGACACGGATGGTTGTACATGGCCCCGGTACTGGTTCTCATCGCCATGCTGGTCATCGGATACAGTGCACAGCGCTCGGCGTTCTTTGCGATCCTGAGCACGGTGGTCATCGGCTTTGTGAAAAATCGTGAAAACATGACGTTGTCCAACTTCCTCAAGGCATTGCAGAATGCCGCCAAAGGAATAGCTCCCATTGCCGCGGCCTGTCTGCTGGCGGGTATCGTGATGGGAATCATCAACCTTACGGGACTGGGGCTGAAGATCAGCGGCATTATTGAGACCATAGCGAACGGGAATCTGCTGGTTGCCTTGTTGCTGGCAATGTTCACCAGTTTATTGCTCGGCATGGGGCTGCCCACCTCGGCAGCGTACATGATCCTTGCCGTGCTTGTAGCTCCGGCCTTGGTGAATATGGGAGCCTCCATGATGGCGGCACACCTCTTCATTCTCTATTTCGGAGCGCTGTCGACCATAACCCCGCCGGTCGCCCTTTCCACATTCGCCGCTGCCGGTATTGCCGAAGCGAATGTCTGGAGAACCGGCAAGGAAGCCATGAAGTTGGCAAGTTCTGGATTCGTCATTCCCTTCATCTTTGTATTCAACAATGAATTGCTGCTCAATGGATCAGCGTTCGACATCATGTTTGCCTTCATCACGGCTCTGTTGGGATGCATCATCATCTCAGCTTCCTTGACCGGGTGGATGGGTACCACCTTGGGTTGGACTTCCCGACTTCTGCTGTTCCCCGCGGGCATCATGCTTTTCATCGTGAATCCGATGTATTGGAATCTGGTCGGTATCCTGGTGGCGTTGATCGTATTTGGAATTGAACTCATTCGAAAGAAAAGAACACAGAAGGAGATACTCAATGTTTGATCCAAAACAGAATGTATTGGTGGTAAGTGGTCATGCGGCCGACTATGTGTGGCGTGCCGGTGGGACCATCGCAAAATATCTCAAGCACGGCGCCCAAGTGAAAGTGGTGGTGCTCAGCCTGGGGGTGCGGGGAGAATCGAACGACCTGTGGAACAAACCGAATCAGACGTATGAAACGGTTGCTGCAATCCGGAAATCAGAATCCCTGGAAGCCGCATCCAAACTGGGGATCACCGACATAGAGTTTTGGGATTATGAGGATTACTATATGGCATTGGATGATGAGGCCAAGCTCAACCGTATGGCTGCCTTGATCAGAACCTTCAGGCCTCATCATATCATCACCCATGGGGATCTGGATCTGTTGAATCCCGACCACGATGCAGTGAATGCCTTCGTATTCAAGGCTAGCGTACTCGCTATATCCAACGGTGTACCGATCGAAGGGACCAAGACATCGACGCAGACGAGGATTTTCGGGTTTGAACCCCATCAATCGGAAATTTGCAACTTCAAACCGGAAGTGATCATCGATATTTCCGAGACTATGGAGATGAAGGTCGCTGCCATGCATTGTTTCAAGGCCCAGTCGCATCTCATCGAATATTATACTCAGAAAGCGTGTATGCGTGGGAACCACGCTAGGAGGTTGTCTGGAAACAAGACATATGCATATGCGGAAGCATTCACCCGTAGATTTCCCTATGTAGGGGAATGGCTGGTATAATTGAACGTTCCCATTCAGCTTGTTGTATGATATAACAAGGTATCGGGACTGATAGCTATAGTTCGGAAAAGGTTTGTTATGATTCGAGCCAATCAAATTGCATATGAATATATTCGGAGTAGGATTATCGATGGTACCTTTCGACCAGCGCAACGGCTCGTCGAGTCGCAGTTGGCACAGGATATCGGAGTAAGTCGTAATACCGTAAAGAAAGTGTTGCTCCAGATAGAACAAGAGCATTTGATCACGCTTGAGGACCACAAGGGAGCGCGGGTTTTGTCTCCTACCATTGAAGAAATTCAAGAGTATTATGAAATCCGCAAATCCCTTGAGGTGTTGGTGGTCCGTTCCGCCGTCAAGCACATCACTGACAAGGACTTGGGTCGCATGCGGTCCATCTTCTCTGAGATGCTGCGCTTGAAGGAACAACAGGACTACGACAAATACTCGCAATGCAACCGGCAGTTTCATGACATTATTTACGAGGTTTCAGGAAAGCGGATTGCGGTCGATATGATCAAAGGGATCAAGACTCAGTTGATCCGGTTCCAGTTTCGCACCATGCTGGCTCCCGGGCGTTCGGACAATTCTGTCCTCGAACACAAGGCGTTGCTTGAGGCGTTGACCGATCGTGATGAGAATGCGGCCTCCCTTGCTATAGCGCGACATATAGACAATGTCGCCGGTACGATTGTGAAGTACAAGGCATTGTTCTACTAAAGGACACACTACACATGAGCGAACAATATCGTGAACTTCCCCCTCTTGTGGATGAGGCGTTGGTTGCGCGTGCCATGCGTTTCGGCACCGCGGAATTGTGCGATGGCATGACTTCTTTGGGTATTCTCCCCGACGGGTGCATGGATGCTGCAATCATGCCCATCGATGAAGGGCTCAAGATGGTAGGTACGGCCAGTACGGTGGAAACCGCAGATGGAGATAATTTTCCCATCCATGTGGCCATCTATCAGAATCGCCCCGGCTATGTTTTGGTGATTGACGGGAAAGGATGCATGGATCGGGCCTATCTTGGGGATTTGATGGCAGGGGCGGCCAAAGCGATCGGACTGAACGGGATCGTCGTGGACGGTTGTGTTCGGGACAAGGTTGGATTGAAGGAATTGGGTCTTCCCATCTATGCGCGCGGTTTCATGCAACGCAGTCCTTCCAAGAAAGGTCCGGGTACCATCAATTCTCCGATTCTGTGCGCCGGGGTTCGGGTCAATCCCGGTGACTTGGTCGTAGGGGATCATGACGGGGTGACCGTCATTCCCAGGGACAGCATCGAGGCTGTCTTGGATGCCGCCGAGAAGAAGACCGAATACGAGCAGAAGCGCAGAATGGCCATTGCGGAATACGAACGCTGTCGACTGTGTGGCGAACCGCTTCCGAATCTGGCTCCTGCATGGGTTCTGGCGATGCTGAAAGCCTAGGGCGATGCACTATTTCATATTGGCATGCATTTGCATCCTTGGTGCAATGCTTCAGGCAACAATCGGATTCGGATTTCCCGTGTTTGCAATGATTTTTTTGGTGATGCTGTTCCCTTTCGCCACTGCAGTGACCATAACACAATTCGCCGGGTTGCTGGGGGTGGGGTATTTCTTCCTGAAATACCGGAATCATGTGCACTGGAAGGTTTTGTTCCCGTTTCTCATTCCTGCGATGGCTTTGGGTGCTTTCCTTACTTGGTATTCTATGAGCATCCCTGTAGCTGGACTAAAAATATGCCTTGGGCTTGTACTCATTGCCATCGCATTGCTGTTGATGTTCGGGCGTCGAAGCATCTCGGTAAAGCCATCTTGGCGGACCGGATCCTTGCTGGGGGCTATCTCCGGTTTGCTCAACGGGCTGTTTGCGGTGGGCGGTCCTCCGGTTGCCTTGTATCTGCTGCCGGCTACGGATGATACAATATCCTATATCGCCAGTGCGAACGCCTATTTCTTCCTGTTCAAACTGGTATCGTTGCCGATTCGGTTTTCCCAGGGGGCAATCGCAACCGAGCATCTGGGATATCTGTTCGTCAGTCTGTTGAGTATGACGGTGGGTACGTTGATCGGGGATCGGATCATGCGCTCCCTGCGCAAGGCATTATTGGAACGGTTGGTGTATCTGTTTGTGGCTTTCTCGGGAGTGGTCATCATGCTTCAGGAAGTGTTGTAGGAGAGCGATCGCAAATGCAGAATGCAGTTGTTTCCTTTACCTTGAATGGAAAACCGGTAAATGCTGCCCTTGATGCTTCGGGGACGTTGCTCGTCTACCTGCGGGAAATCGCGGGTTTGATGGGCACGAAATCCGGTTGCCAAACCGGGCACTGTGGAGCCTGTACCGTCCTGCTCGATGGCAAGCCGACTCGTTCCTGTACCCTGCCGCTGGCAAAGGTGGAGGGAAAGCACGTCCTTACCATCGAGGGCCTTCAGGCATCGGGGGGGACCTTGCACCCCATAGCGCAGGCATTCCTGGATGCGGGGGCGGTGCAGTGCGGCTTTTGCACCCCGGCGATGATTCTCACCACCAAGGCATTGCTCGACAGTCGACCCCATCCATCCCGGATGCAGATCTTCCAGGCATTTTCCCATACTTACTGCCGTTGTACCGGGTATACGAAGATCATCAAGGCGGTGGAATTGGCTGGGGAACGTCTCGATCCCGGCTTTCCTGCGAATCTGGAAAATTTGGAGGAGAGCGTAATCATTCCACAAACTTTTGGCGATACTTCCCCCTCCTATGCCATGCTGGGCAAGCGCCAAGCCGATTGGGATGGGATACGGAAGGTTACCGGTCAACTTGGTTACGCCGATGATCTGCATATGCCGTCGATGCTTGTCGCTCGTCCTGTTTTCTCTGCCTATCCACATGCAACCATCGATGCACTCGATTATTCCCAGGCTCTGTGTGTTCCCGGAGTTCTTGCCGTCCTTACTGCCAAGGATGTACCGGGTGTTAATGGGTTTGGGATGGTTGAAGCCGATCAACCGGTACTCTGTGCAACAGAGGTCAGGTTCATTGGAGATGTGGTTGCGTTGGTTGTAGGGGAGAGTAGGGAAGCAGCAGAGCAGGGGGCGGGCAAGGTGAAGGTTTCCTATACACCGCTTGCCGGTATATTCTCCATCGATGGATCGGACGCAGAAAATCATATACTGAAGGAGATCAACCACGAAAAAGGTGACATCCAAACGGTACGAAAGCAGGATGGATTGCTGCATCTGAAGGGTCATTTTGAGACGACCTGGGTTGAGCATGCCTATTTGGAACCAGAGAGCGTACTCGCGTATCCTCAAAACGGGAAATTGGTGGTGAAGACTCCCACCCAAGCCCCCTTTGAATTACGGCGGCAGATTGCCGCTGTGTTGGCAAAACCCTTGGATTCGGTTCGCATCATCGTAACTCCGCTTGGCGGAGGTTTCGGGGGAAAGGGGGATGCAACCGTCCAGCCCTTGGCCGCCTTGGCAGCTGAGTTGCTGCAACAACCGGTCAAGATCACTCTCAGCCGTGCCGAGTCGTTGGTGATGAGCACCAAGAAACACCCATATCATATGGATTATTCGATTGGTCTCTCTCAAGACGGGAGGCTGGTCTATGTGGATGCAGATCTTCGTTCCGACGGCGGGGCGTATGCGAACCTGAGTCCGAGGGTCATCGATCAAAGCAGCATTTTCGCCGTAGGCCCCTACCGGGTGGATGCTGCACGGGTTCGAGGTCGATGCTTTAGGACCAACAATGTGCTTTCCAGCGCAATGCGCGGGTTCGGCATCAACCAAGTTTCCTTTGCCATGGAGGTGTTGCTGGACCAAGCCGCTGAGCAATTGGGTATGGATCCGTTTGAATTGCGGGAGAGAAATGCATTGGTAGTCGGCGATTCCACCTTCAGTGGCGAGACGTTGTTCGACAGTGTGGGCATGCTCGATACCATCAGGGTATGCCGATCCGAACTCAAGCGGGTGCTTGCCCGTCATGCCGGCCAGTATCCGAAACCCCACACCGTACTTGGCTACGGAATGGCTTCCTGTTTCAAGAATGTCGGGGCGGGAAAAGGCCGGGTGGACAATGCCGGAGCAACCATCACCCGAACTGAGGAAGGCAGGTATCTGCTCTCTGTTTCGGGGGTGGATATGGGGCAGGGTTTCCGTACCGCCATGGTACAGCTTGCATCACAGACACTGGGCGTCGACCCATCGTTGATCGAGGTCTCCAACGGCGATACCGATACGACTTCCCTCCACGGCAGCGCGGTCGGGGAACGCCAGACGTTGGTCAGCGGTATGGCGGTGGTCAAGGCTTGTGAAGTATTGATCGAGAAAATGATGGCTGAACCAACACAGCAGAGCCTCAGCGTGCATTACAACCATGAAGCACCGCGTACCTTCTCCCTCGGCGATGAACAGGGACGGCGAAGTGTAGTCCCGAATGCGTACAAGAATTATCCAGCGTACACCTATGCCACCCAAGCAGTGATCCTCGCGGTGGATACACAGACTGGAAAGGTGCAGATCCTCGATGTAATTGTGGCCAATGATGCCGGGAAGGTGTTGAACCCCACGGTTTTGGAAGGACAGATCGAGGGATGTTGCAGCATGGGCATCGGCTATGCCTTGTCCGAGCATTTTTCGGTAGAGGAAGGGCTTCCGACTACCAAACATTTTGGGGCTCTCGGACTTCCCCGGATGGAAAGTACCCCTTTTTATCACATCAGTTTGATCGAAGATCCGGAACCGGGTGGGCCCTATGGGGCGAAAGGAATTTCGGAAGTGGGAACGGTACCCATGACGGCGGCGATCATCAATGCATTATACCAAGCCGTCGGGGTTCGATTCACCTCGCTTCCCGTCAGATCCCAGGATATCCTGGATGCATTGCAAGGGAAATCATCGGAAGATCGCCCGCACGAGTACGTAGCATACCACAACCCAAATCCCGATGAAGAGGACAGCGAACGTCCAATTCTTCCCTAGGGAAATCGGCTCTTGCTCCGCTTTCTTCTGAGCATCCTGAAAGACCGGGGCAGGGATGAGCCTGATGGCAAGGGCAATGAGGGCGGGAAGGATGATCAGATCATCAAGATAGCCGAGGACGGGGATGAAATCGGGGATGAGATCGATCGGACTGAGTGCATACAGCAGGGCAATGCCCATGATGAGCTTGGCCAGTATTCCGACTCGCTCATCCTTGGATGCATAGTAGACTGCGCTCAGTTGTTTTTTCAGCTCCCGTGCCCGCTTCTGCAGCATCACTTTAAACGTTGCCATGGTTGGAGTATATCCTATGCCGTCCTGAGAGTCTTGATCCTTCGTATATACACCCGCCTGAAAAAATAGATCGTCAAGGCAAGTGACGAAGTTTCAGCGATGATGAACGAATACCACAAGGCGTCAAGTCCGACGAACCGTCCCAGCAGGTACGCTGCCGGGAGCAGAAAAATCATCTGTCGGGTTATGGAGATGATCATGGAAATGTAGCCGTCTCCGGTTCCTTGGAACAAGGCTCCCAGAACGATGCAGAACCCTGCGGAAATGAAGCAGAGGCTGATGCGCTGCATGGCCACCGTCCCGATTGCCATCATCGCTTCATCGGCGTTGAACCAACCAAGCAATACCTGGGGGAAGAAGGTGAACACGAGAAAGCCGAGGCTCATGATGAGCAAGGATACGATGATGCCCACTTTGATCGCTT
This sequence comes from Sphaerochaeta sp., assembly GCF_050256055.1. NCBI lineage: Bacteria > Pseudomonadati > Spirochaetota > Spirochaetia > Spirochaetales > Sphaerochaetaceae > Sphaerochaeta > Sphaerochaeta sp. The sequence continues at coordinate 19,257 of NZ_JBFWIJ010000033.1, forward strand.
GGATGATGCGCTCAGGTTTTCTTGCTCCGTAGTTGTATCCGATGACCGGAATCATGCCACTGTTCAGGCCGAAGATCGGCATGAAGATGAAGGATTGCAACCGGAAGTAGATGCCGAATACAGCGACTGCCGCCGTACCGAAACCAATGAGGATCTTGTTCAGGCTGGTGGTCAGGATGGTTCCGATCGCCTGCATGATGATTGCAGGAAGTCCTACGGCATAAATGTCACGGACCGTTTGCTTTTCCAGACGGAAGGAGGCGCGGGTGAGCCGGACTTCCTTGTTTTTCCTAAGATAGTGTACGGCCAGCGCCGCCGATACATGCTGGGCGAATACTGTGGCGATGGCTGCACCCAACACCCCGAGTCGGGGGAATCCGAACAAGCCGAAGATGAGAATCGGGTCGAGGATGATGTTCACGATCGCCCCGGTACTCTGGATGATCATGGGGTGGAACGTATCTCCCGTCCCTTGCAGGATTCGCTCACAGGTAATGTCTATGAAAATTCCCAGGGAGAAGAAGAGGCAGATACCGATGTATTGGCTTCCCATGGCAATCAAATTTGGGTCTTCACTGAAAAACCCTATGAATGTTCTTGAGAACAACAAGCCGAGCAAAGCAAAGCCTGCCCAGCTGATCAGCGCCAAGCTTAGTCCATTCCCGGCTGCCTTGTTTGCCGAAGTACTGTCCTTCGCCCCTAATTTTCTGGATAACAGGGAGTTTACTCCTATAGAGGTACCCAAGCTGACCGAAATCAATAAATTCTGGAGGGGGAACGAGAGGGAGACCGCTGTCAAGGCAGTCTGTCCGTAATGGGAAACGAACAGGCTGTCGACAATATTATAAAGAGCCTGCACCAACATGCTGAGCATGATGGGGAAGGACATGGACAGGACAAGGGAAGGGACCGGTTTGACCCCCATTTTGTTTTCTTGCAACGCTTGCATGGAACTTCCTTTGAGACAGGAGTCTCAGAGGCACAGTAATAGCATACGATATCGACTGTGTAAAGCCTTGGGGCTCCCTAGGATTCCTGGAGGAAAGCACCAACCTCGCGTTGCCCCTGATTTTCATCAACTTTTCTGAGCAACAGGAAACCGAGAGCGAAGAGTAATACCAAGCTGACGATTCCGTTTCGCACATTTCCGGTAAGCAGGGTGACAAGACCCATCAATACCGGTCCGATGATGGTTGCGAATTTCCCGAGCATGTTGAAAAAACCGAAGAATTCGGCCGAGCGTTCCTTCGGGATGAGCCGGGTGTAATAGGAACGTGAAAGTGCCTGTATGCCTCCCTGGAAAAGCCCGATGATGATGGCAAGCAGATAGAAGTGCAGCGGTTTGGTCATGAAATAACCCAGGATGGCGATGACGGTATAGGCAGCGATGGCAACCTGCAATGCCTGTTTGACGCCCCATCGCTGTCCGAGTTTGGCATAGACCAAGGCGGCAGGGAAAGCAACGAATTGGGTAATGAGCAGTGCAATGATCAAGGACTCACTGGGGAAGTGGAGACTGGTCCCATAGTTGACCGCCATGCGGATGATGGTATCCACCCCGTCGATATACAGCCAATAGGCGATCAGGAACGTACCGATGGTTTTCAATTGTCGGAAACTTTTGATTGTGCTGATGGTGATTACAAGCCCCTTGTGCACCGCCTGCGTCATACGCATCGACTGTTTTTGCTTATCCTCGTGTACAAAAAACAGAAGAGGAAGAGTGAATACGACCCACCAGATGCCGACGATGACAAAGCTGATCTTGATCGCCTGTTGTTGATCGGCAATGCCGAACCAAGCGGGGTTGAGGTACATCAACACATTGACCAGGAACAACAGACCGCCTCCGATGTAGCCCAGGCTGTATCCGAGGGAGGAGACGAAATCGACTTTCCGTTCGGATGCCACGAAGGGAAGCAATGCATCATAGAACGTATTTGCGCCACTGAATCCCACCACCCCCAGGGAGTAGAACAAAACAGCCATCGGCCAGTTGCCCAACTGCAGCACGTACAGACTGGCAGTCATGACGGAACCAAGCAAGGCGAAAAAGGCAAGCAGGCGTTTCTTATAACTGCCCCAGTCGGCGATCGCTCCCAAAAACGGTGCCATGACGGCGACGATCGCTGATCCCAAGGAGTTGGCGAATCCCAGATAGAAGGTCCCTTGTTCAGCACTTGCCCCTACCGCCCAGTAGGTGCTGAAGAATACCGGGAAGAACCCCGCCATGACCGTAGTTGCAAATGCACTGTTCGCCCAGTCATACAATGCCCACGCATAGATGGAACGTCTTGAGTCCTGCATGTTTTTCCTCTTGTAGGTAGAGTATCAGTGAATGATTGTTCTGTCATGCATTTTCCTATATACACGTCTTGCCGGGTTCTCTTGCACAACGTGCTATCCTTCAATACAATACGCTCAAGATATCTTGTAGAGATGGGAGGATTGTCCTCATGATCGTGTGTAAATTCGGCGGAAGTTCGGTTGCTGATGCCAAGCAAATACAAAAAGTCAAATCCATTGTTGATGCACAGGTGCAACGACAGATCGTAATTGTTTCCGCACCGGGCAAGCGTAGCAAGGATGACGAGAAAGTAACCGACATGCTGTACGCCTGCAATGCTTTGGTGCAGCAAGGCCAATCCTGTCGCGAACTCTTCAAGAAAGTCGCCCAGCGATATACCAACATCCTTGTCGACCTGGGTATGGACCAGAAGTCGTTCCTTCCGGTATTGGAAGAGGTCAGACAGATGATTGATGCCGGTCATGGAGCTGAGTATGCAGCCAGCCGGGGGGAATATCTTTCTGCACGATTGGTTGCAGCGTATTTCGGTTGGAACTTTCTCGATACCGATCCTTTGATCGTCATCAAGGATGATGGAACGGTCCATGACCAAACCTACGAGAATCTGAAGAAAGCCTTGCACAAGGGAAAGAAGTATATCGTCCCTGGATTCTATGGATGCAATACCGAAGGGAAAGTAAAAACCTTCAGCCGTGGCGGCTCGGATATCACCGGAGCCATCATGGCCCGTGCCTGCGATGCCGATATCTATGAAAACTGGACGGATGTCTCGGGTGTGTTTTCCGTAGATCCACGTCTGGTTGAGGATGCGAAGGTCATCAAGACCATGACCTATCGGGAAGTTCGCGAGCTCGCCGGAGTAGGGGCCGGAGTGTTCCACGAGGAGGCCATCGCTCCGGTCATTGCAAGCAGGATCCCCATCAATGTAAAGAATACCAACGCTCCGATGGATGCGGGGACGATGATTGTGACCGATCGTCCGGTGAACGGACAACCGCTTGCAGGCGTGTCTGCCAAGAAGGGATACAGCCGCCTGACGCTCAGAAAGTTGATGTTGTTCAAGGGGACCGGGATTCGTCATGCTTTGTTGACCATGTTGCATATCTTTGGGGTCCGTCCTGCATTCTCCCTGTTCGGCGTTGATTCCATCGTGTGGTTTTTTGAAACCAGCCAGGCGAGTGAAAGCGTGTTGAACGCCATGTGTGTCAGGATCAAGAGTGAGTTCTCCCTTGATTCCATCGAGGTGGATCATGGGCATGCCGTTGTCGGCATTGTTGGAGTCGGCGTCATGCAGGAGCCTGATCTGATCGCCAAGAGCACTTCTGCCTTGGCCAAGGACGGGATCAAACTGAATTTCTTCAATTACGGTTCTTCCGATACTTCCATTCTCTTGGGAGTCGATGCCGAGCAAGCCCAGGATGCGGTAAAGAGTTTGTACCACGCCCTGTTCTAGGTTGTCGGAATTTTGATGGAGCCCTTCCTTGCGAAGGGCTTTTTATCGTATGCCGTTTTCGTCTCAAAAATTTTGCATACCGTTTACATAATTCCGAAATAGGAATAAAATCAAGAATATTGATATGGCTTGCTTCTTTTTTGTTTCTCGCATATGGTAGCCATGGATGGTTCATCCAAATTTCATAACACATTGAGGGTATCGTGGTGCTTGCCTCCGACACGCTTTGGCTGGCCTTGGTCATATTCATTGCCAGGGTATTCGATGTCTCGCTGGGGACGTTGCGTCATGCATTGATTATTCGTCAGAAACGGTTGCTTGCCTTTTGCATAGCATTCCTTGAATCCATGATTTGGGTGTTTGCCGTTTCGAAGGTGCTCAATGATCTTTCCGATCCCCTGACCGCATTCTCCTTCGCATTGGGATTTGCCACGGGAACGTTCGTCGGCATGACCTTGGAAAATGTACTCAAAATTGGTGATCAGGTGGTGAAGGTGTTTACCCTTCAAGGAGAAGCAGTTGCTGCCGCCTTGCGCAATGCAGGGTTCCGGGTAACCGAATTCTCCGGCAAAGGAAGGGACGGGGTTGTGGTGCTGCTGTTCGTACAGGTACGGCGGCGTGAAGTCAGAACCGTCCTGAAGGAATCGCGTATGCTCGATCCGAATTGTTATTTGGTGGTTGAGGACATCCGTTGGCGGGAGCACGCAATCGTATAAAAAAACCGGCCCAAATCGGGCCGGTTGGAATTACGCTTAATGCGATCAGCCTTTGATGACCTGTTCGGTCTCAAGGTCGAAGAACTTTGCTTTTGCCATATCGGGGACCAAGGAAATCTTGGTATCCGGAGCGGGGACCAGGCTGGGTTCGATCTTGCCGATGACCTGGCTCTTGGTGGTTGCCACATACACGTGGGTCTCACTACCAAGTGGTTCTACGACACTGACCGTACCGTTGATGGTTTCTCCAGCCTTTTCGGCATTGGCGAATGTTACATCTTCCGGGCGGATACCGAAAGTCACCGACTTGCCGACATACGGGGTCAGGAACTTCTTCTGCTCGGCGGTAACCTTCAGGCGGAAGGAACCTTCGTTGACGTAGATGTCTGAGCCATCAGCCTCAACGGTGGTTTCGAGGAAGTTCATCGGAGGAGAACCGATGAATCCAGCGACAAACTTGTTCTGCGGATTGTTGTACAGGTCAAGCGGTCCACCGATCTGTTGGATGACGCCGAACTTCATGACGACGATCACATCAGCCATGGTCAACGCCTCGACCTGGTCGTGGGTGACGTAGATCATCGTAGCCTTGAGGCGGTTGTGCAGGGAGGAAATCTCTGCGCGCATCTGAACACGAAGTTTTGCATCAAGGTTGGACAGCGGTTCGTCAAAAAGGAATACCTTGGGTTTGCGAACGATGGCACGACCTACGGCAACACGTTGTCTCTGTCCACCGGAAAGAGCCTTGGGCTTTCTGTCCAGCAGTTCCTCGATCTCGAGGATCTTGGCAGCTTCGCGTACGCGCTGGTCAATCTCTTCCTTGGGGAATTTGCGGATTTTCAGACCGAATGCCATGTTATCATACACGGTCATGTGGGGATACAGTGCATAGTTCTGGAATACCATGGCGATATCTCTGTCTTTCGGGGGAACGTCGTTTACGAGGTTTCCATCGATGTAGAGTTCGCCGCTGGTGATGTCTTCCAAACCAGCTACCATGCGGAGTGTCGTGGATTTACCACAACCGGAAGGTCCGACGAGGACGATGAATTGTCTGTCCTTGATGTCAATGTTGACATTGTCGACGGCCTTTACTCCACCTTCGTACACTTTGCAAATGTTTTTGAGTTGTACAGTGGCCATAATGCCTCCAATTTATTTTATCTACCGTTTACTGTAACCCAGTGGGAGTCTGCTGTCAAACAAAAAAAGAAAAGGATTGTTTTGGGAATTACTAACTGATTTATATAAAAAGAGATAGCATTACTGGATCGTAAACGACAATTCTTTTTCATACGAAATGAGGATACGGTACAGACAGGTCGGCCAGGCTTCTCTGAGCCTGGTGTCGGTAATGGGTATCGATTCAACCGCAACAGAAAACGACTCGGCTTGCAGTCTCAGTTCAGCTTTGCCTTCCAGGTTGATGATTGCCCCCTCAACGGTGGGCGTAAGATAGACCATCAGCGAGAGGATCGGATGCACCGGGCCCGCAACCGTTTCCGTGATGACGATGTTCCCACCCTTGTGATGGGTGACCGTCCGCACGTAGCTTTCCAAACCGAGATCATTAGGGTACGTGTGCTCAAGTGCCAGTCTGATGGATGCAGTCCTTTCATCACGTGCCATAGAGAGAATTTCGCTTTTGAATTGCACACCTGCCTGTTGTTCAAAAGGCGGGAAATTGGTTAGGTTGTGATAGAGCGAGCGCATGGTCCAGATAGCATAGCGATCCTGGGAAAAGGTTTGCTTGGTATAGGTTCCCACCCCCACATCGAGGAGAAGGGGAAAACCGCTCTTATACACGGTGATGCTTCCCGTATCGTTGTGGTTGTGGCTGTCGTTGTTTCCCCCTGCTTTCACGCCAAGAGCGAACGTCCGGTCGCGGGAAATGAAAATACCCACACTTGGGTAGTATATGTCCTGAGGTTGCAAGAATAGGGTGTCGGCATCCAAGCGGTGGAGATGCTTCACTTCGAGCAGGCGGTAGGTCAGGTTGATCTCGTCAGGCAGAGAGCGTTCCGATAGTGGCCGCATTCTTGCCGAGGCGACCGTGAATTGCATCAGTTGTGCATCCCCGACGGCCTCGGCAAACAAATACTCGCGAGCGGTACACTGACCCGGCATGGGTGAACAATCTGCAAAATTGAAATAGTACGGCCCTTGCGCATGCATATGGCGGATGAATGCAGCCATGTTCCGGATCTTTGGCTCGGAAAAGACCGGTAGGAAGACGTTTCCTGATACAGTATTCAGAAGTGCCAGAGCCCCGTACAGGCAAAGCCCTGCATGGCGGAAATACTGGGCTCCTTCACTGCAGCAGCCATCCTCCCCGTAGTCCTTGAGAAAGCAATCAAGGCTGGCCAAGGCCTTGATGACGGCACTGTACCTGAAGGATTGGCTGGTGGGTAACAGAAATGTTGAAAGCAACACATTCTGGGTGCACCAAGTCGTCCAGTTGTTCATCGGTTCCTCTCTGTTTCCCATCCACCAGAAATGCTGTGAAAGATAGGGGGAAAACACCCGCTTCTGTACCTCGTCGATAATCCTTCTGGCAATGTTCGGGCTGATCGAATCCAGCTCTGATGCAAGCAGTGCATGCACTTGGGAGAGGGTGGCTGCCGTTTCCGCACTGAACAGATCGATGATCGGGCGGGACGCGTCTGCGAAGGGGAGCTGCTCGGCATCCCTGCTATAACTGTTATGGGCAGGAAGGCACCAAGTTGTCTCTTCACAGATTGCAAAAATGTAATCGATCACCGGCGAAAGATATGTCTGATTTCCTGTCAGGCAATAAGCCAGCGTCAAGGTTCCCAATGCTTTCCTGCGCTGGAAATAGGGTATTTCGTATGTCTTCCTGTCCCCGGTTTGCGAGAATAAGCGATAGGTGCTTGCGTTCAGGAGCGGGATATCCTGTCCGATGATCTGTTGTGCCTTTTCGAGCAGGAATGGCACATATGCACCATCCATCTTCTGCCAAAAGGTTCTATCGGCAGCGGGGGGGACACTCTGGTATGTGGTGAAAAGGCCAGGAAGCCGGTCTTTGTACTCACTGAGGTTTTTCATTCGGTTGCGTCCTCTGCAGATGCTGCAGGTATTGGCGAGGGGAAATGCCTTCCACCTTCTTGAACACCTTGCTGAAATAGAAGGAACTTTCGAATCCTAGTTGGTCGGCAATTTCATAGATCCTGGAATCAGTCTTCGCCATCAGGTCCTTTGCCGCCTCAATCTTGGTTTTGGTAATGTATTCAACGAAACTGCAGCCGCTGTATTTCGAAAAGAGACTGCTCAGATAGTTTTGGCTGAAGCCGAACAACAAGGCGACCTCGTTGAGATTGAGTTTGCGATTGAGGTTTTCCTGAATATACTGCTGGATATTGGTTACCACCTTTGCCCGGTAGTCCTGCTTGCGTGCATGCAACTGTTCACATAACCCCTCAGCCAGTCGTTGGAGATACAATCGGCATTGCTCGGTCGTTGTGTAGGTATAGATCTGGCGGTAATTGCCCCGCTCCTGTTCAAAAATCCCGTTGACCAGATGCTGGCCGTCCGGCAACAGACTGATTGCCATGGAGAGGATGGTGCTGGAAGCTTCCACCGCTTGGAGTGCACTGATGTTCTGGGTCGAAAATTGCTGGGCTATGTCATTGATGATCTTGGCAAGTTCAGGTACATCCAGCTCCTCGAAGGAACGGGTGAGTCGGGTTTTGAACGGTGCCAAGTTGAAACTGGTCTCCATTGATGCACTCGGCTCCGCAAACACTATCCTCAGATTGTCGCTGAGCACGGGAAGCAGTTGACGGGCGGAGAGAAACGCTTCAGCCAAATGAAATGGCTCTTGGACGGCGAGTCCGATGCAGAAACCGAGATGGACGGAAAAGTAATTGTAGATGACCTGTATGGTTTTCTCCAGCACCTGCCTGAGGATGGTGCGAACATGTTGGCATTGACTCTCGGTCAGGCAGAAGGTGATCGCCGCATGGTGGAGATCGAGACTGGTCAGGTAACATTGCAGGTATTTGGAGATGGTTTCCTTGATCATCCCCATCGTGCTGTAATATACACCGACTTCCGTGTCTTCCTGATCCGTTTGGATTTCCAGATAACAGACAATATACCAAGGACTGGTGAAAGCCAGCTGCAGTTCCTTGCGCTGTGCCTCGAACGATTGCCTGGAATCGATCAGGCCGTTGAACAGTCGTACGAAAAACTTGTCACGGAAGGCTTGCATCGGACTTCGTTCATACACCAGCATGGATGGGTTTTCCTCCGCCTTCACGGTATGCAGCAATGCAAGCGCTTTAGTGACGGAGGCTTTCAGACTTTGCGCGGTCAACTCCAGTTTCACCAGATAATCGACGGCTTGCAGCAGCAGTGCTTCCTTGACGAAGCTGAATTCCTCATAACTGGTCAAGAGGATGAACAGGGGGAGCCGGCCGTAGGTGACCGAGGTTTCCTTCATTACTTCCAATCCGCTTTTAATCGGCATTTTGATGTCGGTAATGACCAGATCGGGCCGTTCTTTCTCAATGGCATCCTGTAATTGTCTGCCGTTGCGCGCCACAGCGACAATCTCAATGCCAAGCTCCGCCCACCCGATCATCGACTGCAATCCAACCAATACCAAAGGTTCATCATCCGCAATGATCAGTTTCGTTGCCATGATTTCCCCTCCTTCGTCCGTTTCGGCAGTCTGATGCTCGCCTTGGTATAGGAACCCACCTTGCTTTCGAGACTCAACGTGTACGAGGGGCCGAATGTATGCTCAAGGCGTTTATTCACATTGCGGATTCCGATCTCCCGGAACATGCCTTTGGAGGGATTGGTGTCGGAGGCCAGCACATTGCCAAGTGTATGCTCATCCATGCCCACTCCGTCATCGGTGATGGTCAACGTCACTGTCTGCTCGTCGGATTCAAAGGCCTCAAGCGTAACCGTCCCCGCCCCGCCTTTTGGTTCGATGCCATGGAAAATGGCATTTTCCACCAATGGTTGGAGGGTGAAGCGGGGGATGCCGATGGCGCAGTATGCTGCTTCAATTTTGTTGCACAAGACAAGTGTACCCCCGTATCGGTACTTCTGGATGATGAAATAGTCGTTGAGCAGATTCAATTCCTCTTCCAGGCTGATGACCGGTTCATCCGCTTTGCTGATGTTCTTGAGTAGGCGAGAGAGACTGGTGGTCATCTCCGCGATGCCCGGTGCGTTCTGCAAGGTGGCCATCCATTTGATTGAGTTGAGGGTGTTGTATAAAAAATGCGGATTAATCTGGCTTTGGAGCATACGGTACTCCAGATCCTGCTTTTTCTTTTCATCGGCAATCCTGCGTTCTAGCAAGGAATCGAGCCTTCCTGCGAGGTTGTTGATTCCTTTGCCGATATCACCGAATTCATCGTCCCATTCGATGGAAGGGTCGAATGAGAAATCACTGAGCGCTATGGCATTCATCTTGTCCTGGATTTTTATGATGGGTTTGTTAAACAGCCGGTTCAGCAACAGCGTAAGCAATGAGCCGAATAGAAGAACTGCAACCAAAATGATGATTAGCAATGAGATATAAAGGTTTCTCTCTAATCGGATCTTCCCCGGAGGCAGGGTCTGCGAGAGCGAGATATCTGCAAAGCCGGTTGGGCAGGTCACCAGCCGAAGGTTGTCCTTGCCGATTCGGATGGTACTGACGTTGGTTTGTTTTTCCGTATTCCTCTCCTCGTTCTTTAGGGAAGGTGGGGTAGGAACATAGATGAAGGTTCCCGATTGGATCCGGTACATACGATCGGCGATGGAAAGATAGAGCGAAGAACCTTCGGGGAGGGTATAGTCCTTGATCAAGTCGAGGATCAAAGCGGAAGAAACGGCTAGATAGAGCTGGCCGGTGACTTCCGTGGATGATGAACGAGTGATCACCCGTCTGATGGGCAGAATCTGCTGGTCGCGAAGCAGGAAGGGATCGAAGTCAATGGGATTCCATCCTTCATTCTGTCGGAATGCAAGAGGAAGCACTTTCCCGACATTTGAGGTGGTGACTGGTTTGCTGTCACTCATGGACAAACCGGTATGCAGCAATTTTGTGTGATTGATGTCGGTGATGATGATTCTGTTCACATATGCCTGGGCAAGGTTGTTCATCACTTCTTCCTTCACCCTGTCATAGGTGGTCAAGGCGATTTGGGTGCCGCTTTGTTCCAGATAGGCGGCTACCTGGGTGTTGGTGGTGCACCATTTGACCAAGGAGTCAAGGGCTACCATATGCTCCCTCGCCTTTGCCCCGATGAACTGCAGATTGAATTCGGTGGAGGATATCTGGCTTTGTATGGCGAAGGAACGAAAGAGGAAAAAACTGAATGTTGCCACCAGTATGGCAACCAGAAGTGTGAATACTACCGTGATCGTGGTGATTTTTCCCTTCAGGGTATGTAGTCGCATCAGCTCCTCCCAGACGAAAGTATGGAGGCAGTTTTGTTGATTTCGCAACCAGAAAACGGTAGTAACACCCTAAGTTCGGAAAAAACTGCAACTTCGTGGAAAAAAGTGCAAGAATAAAGAAACGTTCGGATAATAATCAATGTTTTGCGCAACGAAGTGCATGGATTTGCCTTCAGCTCGGCCGTACCCTTACAAGCAGAAAGGGGCCATGCCCCTCAAAAGGAGGATTTTGCATGAAAAAAGTGGTATTGGTGATGGTGATGGTCTGCTTGGTG
>NZ_JBFWIJ010000034.1:0-30344 GCF_050256055.1 Sphaerochaeta sp.
CATCCCGAACACGGAAGTTAAGCACCCTCACGCCGATGGTACTACGGTTTGCCGTGGGAGAGTAGGTAGCCGCCGGGCCCCTTTTTTTTCTCCGTCCCTCCCTTCGCGGAGGTTCTTTTTTACCCTTCCTATTGCCTGAAAATACCGCTATACTTGCCCGAGGAGGCGCAAGTGGCACTGATTCCTTTCTACAAACCTACCTTACGAAGGAAAGACATGGATGCGGTATTGCAAACCATGGTCGATGAGCGTATAGGCCCGGGTGAGCGTAAGAATGCATTTCTCAAAGAATTCTGTGCACAGGTGGGAGCCCAGGGAGGCATCGTTGTACGAAGTTTTCCTCAAGCGCTTCGAAATGCTCTGCTGCTTTGCCAATTACCCCAGGGGTCCACAATCGGAGTAAGCGCATTGTCTCCGCAGATCTATGCAACCATTGCAGAGGAATTGGGATACCTTCTCGAACTCGGTGACATCGATCCCGAGCATGGATGTCTTTCGGTTTATGAGGCGAAACGACTGGTGGAAGCTGGATGTTCAGCCTTGTTGATCCATGAACCTATGTGCCAGATCCCCCATCTAGCGGATTACCGTCAGTTCGGGGTACGGGTCATTGAAGACATCAGCCAGAGTTTTGCCAGCGCCTATGATGATCAGGTTGCAGGAAGCTGGGGGGATCTGATCCTTTGCTCCTTCGAGGAAGACAGTGTAATCAGTACCGCCGGGGGAGCTGCCTTGGTGTACAAGAACGAACAGGATGGAGTCCTTTTGAGACGACTGTTCAAACCGTTGCAGGAATTTGAGGAACTGCCCGACCTGAATGCAGCCTTGGGTATCATCCAGCTGGCCGGGCTTGATGAGCACATCGCAAAACGACGGGAATTTCATGCCTTGTTCTCCAAGGCTCTGCTCAAGACGCAGCATAAACTGTACGGGATCGGAAACATCGATTTTCAGCCGAACGGCTATGGATTTTGCGTCATCCTTGATTCCAAGGCTGAGGAAGCCATAAAATTCGCAAACAAATATCAGGTTTCAGCAAAAAAAACCTTCTCGGAATCCTTGATCAAACCGTTTTTGGATTGTTTCGATTTGTATCCCAATGCCATACCTCCGGCCTTGCGTTCCCTATCCCTGCCGATTTATCCCTTTCTCAAGCAATCGGATGTGGAACTTCTGATGAAGGTCATTTCTCATCTACCGTAAGGAGAAACCCATGGAACAGAGAATCGTCAAGCATGTGCTGATCATCGCCAATTGGAAGAAAGAAGCTTCCCATACGCTCTCCGGGACGGTTGCAGCCTATCTTGAGGAGAAAGGCATCAGCTGCACCATATTCCGGACCAACGCAGGGGATGAACAACTGGTTGTGGAAAAAGGAACCGATTTGGTCATCTGCCTCGGGGGTGACGGCACCGTCTTGTATTGCGCTCGGTACCTGCAGGATCTTGGCATCCCGATTCTCGCGATCAATCTTGGGACGTTCGGATTCATCACGGAGATATCCGTACATGAATGGAAGGAGGCGATCAATTACTATCTGGACGGAAAGAATACGATCAGCAGACGTTTGATGATCAGGGTTGCCGTGCTCAGGGATGGTGCAAAAGTCTTCACCGGACATGGATTGAACGAAATGGTCGTCTCTTCCACGGGAATCAGCAAAGTCATCAGCATGGCCTTGCGCATCGGGGAAACCGATGCCGGTTTCTTCCGGTCCGATGGCATGATCATCGCGACTCCAACCGGTTCGACGGGATATAGCCTGGCGGCAGGCGGACCGATTCTCGATGTTGATCTTTCCTCGTTGATCATCACTCCGATCTGCCCGTTCACCCTTTCCAACCGACCGTTGGTGGTAAGCGGGGAATCCAGGATCACCATCACGATCCCAAAAGGGCAACGAACAGGCCTGAGCCTCTCCCTCGATGGCCAACAGAATTTTGCACTGTGTGAGGAAGATGTGATCATTGTCGAAAAATCCCGCAGCAAAGCCCTTCTGGTTACAAGCGAACGGCGCAATTACATAGAAGTACTTCGTGACAAACTGAATTGGTCGGGAGGTGGCCTCCATGCTTGAACGGCTTGAGATTCATCATTATGCATTGATCGAGGACAGCATCATCGAATTTCCCCAGGGATTTACCGTGATAACCGGCGAAACCGGTGCCGGCAAATCGATCATCCTGGGAGCTTTGGCGTTGCTTCTGGGGGAAAAAACCGATGTACAGGCCATTCGCAGTGGTTGTGACGCTGCTACGGTGAGTGCCAGTTTCTATATTCCTGATCCAGGTCCCCAGCTTTCGTCCTACTTGTCGGCGCAACAGTTACCGCTTGACGAGGATACCCTTGTGGTGGCTCGGACGATCAAGAATACAGGCAGGTCTTCCATAACCATCCAAGGGCGGTTGGCCACCCGAGGCGAGTTGTCCCTGATAACCGGTGAACTCTTGGATATCAGTGCGCAACGTGACCATCAGAGCCTGCTCTCGGGAGCGAACCAACTGCGGGTATTGGATACGTACGGCACCTGTGAACAACAGCTTGCAGCATATCATGCGGCGTATGAATCATATATGGATCTGAAACAGGAGCTAGAGCAAAGAAAACAACAGCTGGAAGCATCAAGAAAACAACAGGATTACTTGCAGTTCGCCGTCGATGAAATCTCCAAGATCGACCCGAAGGAAGGTGAGGATGATGAACTGGCTGAGAAAATCCATATCATTGCATCCTTCGAACAGATTTACGACGCCTTGAGCCTGGCTACCGGATTGCTCCATGGAAACGAGGCCGGCTTGGGTTCGCTATCGGCTTTGCACCAAGCAAAAGGCCAACTTACGCTTGCAGCCAAGGCCGATTCCTCCCTCGAGGTATTCGTGCAACGTTTGGAAAGCGCATCCATAGAAATCCAGGATATTTATGAGAGCCTTCGCGATTATCTTTCCGCCATGAGTTATTCCGAGCAGGAATTGGATGCTCTGCAAGCCAGACTGGCATCGCTGCAGCGACTGAAGAAAAAATACGGTCCGTCTCTTCCAGCCGTGCTGGCGTTCCTTGCCGAAAGCCAGGAAAAGCTCAATCTTTCGGAGGAGGGGGAAATTGTTCTCAGCAAACTGGAGAAACAGATTCATGGTGCATTCCATCGCCTGGTAGAGGCAGCAGAACTGCTGCGCAGCGAACGCAGGAGAGCGGCGGATCACCTGTCGGGCGAAGTACAGCAGAAACTCAGGACACTGGGGATGCAACAGGCGGTGTTTGCCATAGATTTTTCTGAAACGCAGCCGACGCGCTCAGGCATGGATGAGGTGAGTTTCCAGATTTGTGCCAACCCGGGGCTGGAGATGCGTTCGATCAAAGAGGTTGCGAGCGGCGGGGAACTGTCGCGCATCATGCTGGCGGTGAAAACCTCGTTGGCCGAGAGTGATGCCGTTCCCACGTTGCTGTTCGATGAGGTGGATGCAGGGATCGGCGGAAGCGTGGCCCTCTCGGTCGCCGAACAGCTATCGCATCTGAGTCGTACCCATCAAGTCATTGTCATCACCCATCTTGCCTCCATTGCGAGTAAAGCGGATACCCATTTGGTCGTCAGCAAGGAAATTCGGTCGGGAATGAGCTATTCAATGATCAAACAAGCATATGCAGCTGAACGGGAACGAGAGATTGCACGCATGCTCAGCGGCGATGAGAAAAGTCAGGAAAGTCTGGAGCATGCCAGAAAACTTCTGCGAAGGGAAGGGTGAAGATGGAGTACTATCGGACTGAGTATGGGTTCGCCTATGGCAATGAAGAAGAAATTCCGGTGGGACGCATCACGATGCGCCATCTCGCTGATGGGACGATCGTCATCGACCATACCTATGTGGCTCCACAAATGAGAGGCCGGTCAATCGCCGGCCGTCTCGTCATGTTGGTGGTACAGGAAGCCCAACGCGAGGGTTGCCTGATCAAACCCCTGTGTTCCTATGCCCGTTCGTTTCTCTCCAAGGATGAAAAGCTTTCCGCTCTCATCGCTCCCTAATGGATGGCGATATCAAAATTTAACGTTTTCCCCAAGGCATTGATCAAGGCTATATCCGTGTCTTGGTGCGGTTTTCTCTGCATGCTTAAGAAGGGATAGACCGCATCCTGGATTGTCGTCAGATCGGGTTGGAAGTTCCGTTCCCTGACTATCTGAAGGAATTCCAGAATGAACCGGATATTTTTGTCATATAATCCATATTGCTTGATTTTCTCCGCCACATTGGCCATTTCCGTATCGAATACGGTACGGATCAAGTCCAGTTCAGGTTGCTTCCCGTATTTTACAAAGAAATCGAGCATCATGGTGAAATCCTGTTTGAACAAATCCCACATGCCGATGCTGCCGTACATGAACAGACTCTTGATGGCACTAAGGGAAGACCCGATCAACTCCTGATGCAAGCTTCCCATCGGAAGATAGGGGACGTTCTTCGCGAGGCTGGTGTAATGGTAGAGGTTGCTGGACAACCGCTTCAGCTGCTCTTTGTCCAATACGCAGATATTGCGGTCGATCTGTCGGAACAGCTCGTCTCGCATACGCAGCGGGATGTCCTCATGTCCCATGAAATAGGTCTCGGTACTTCCACTTTGGAGGTTTCTCACAATGATGGTGTATTCAAGATTTGCGAGTTGCGGATGAGGGTCGACCACAGTACAGGAGAAACGCTCCAGTGATTGGACGTTGGTCAGTTCCATTGTGATCGTGGGATGATGAGGGTGAGTTGAGGTGTCGAGCCTAAAGTACCCGTAGGTTGAATCGAAATCCTCTGCAAGGGCGATGCGACGGTTGAGGGTAAAAAACAGGGCTGCCTCGACCTCGCCGGTAAGTTCGGTTTCCGCTTGCTCTGCGAACGTTCGGCCGGTTCCATCCTGCCTGCGGTTGGCTTTTGCCTGGCCCAGGTCATCCAGAAGGGTGGGCAGGATGCTTCCATCACTGAACGGTTCATACAAATGGACAGCCATCAAGGCGTAGACTATGTTCTGTCTTGGTTCCAGCCCTGCCAAATCATTGAAGAACCAGCCGCAACTTGTGTAGGAAAAATGCTTGTATTTCTGGCCGAGGAGAAGCCTAGCCAGCAATTCCTTCGTTTTGGAGTCGGTGGTATAAGTTTCGAGGAATGCATCCATGTCGACAAGCTCCGAAACCACCGGGGCAAACGCATTGAGCAAGCCGGTCGGGTCGACCGATGGTCCCAACAGGTTGCGTATCTGATCGGTATAGATTGTATCCAGTTTCCCTGCAAGATGATCGAATGCAGTACGCAGCGGTGTCCTCCATTTCTGGTTCCAACCGTCATCCCCACCGGTATGACAGCCGCAATCCTTGTACCAACGGGAAACACCGTGTGAGCAGGACCAGCTGGTGCCTTTCTGTTCTTCCCCATCATATAGATACGCATACTCGGTCGCCGGATGTTCGTTGAGATACGCCGCATAGTTGGTAAGGGTGAAATCATTCCGTTCCTCCACCTTCTTGATGAGCGCAGCCAAGGCCATGTCGCCATACGGTTCATGATGACCATAGATTTCCCCATCGGTGGCCGTATGGATCAGGTTCTGGCCTTCGGTTTGTTTGATGTCCAGCAACCGTTGGTACAACAAGTCGGCGTCCCGGAGGAAATGGCCGAAACTGATGCCTTCCGCCAGCTGGGGATTGTAGAAGAATGCACTGATGGTCCCCCCGCTGTTCCCGTTGAGCAGGAACGGCCGGCCATAGGGGGCCGGTTTTCCCTGCAATTGGACCATTTCCTTTCCCTTCTCCCCGATCGCCTTGCATTGCCAAGGAGAGAGTACGACGAATTTGATCCCGCTTTCGGCAAGCAGGTCGATCACCTGCGGGTTGATTGCGGTCTCGGGCAGCCACATCCCTTGCGCATCCCTGCCGAACCGACGGGAAAAATCATCCAAGCCCCAAAGGATTTGGGTCCTGGCATCTTCTTTGGTGCAGAGCGGAAGGATTGAATGATTGTAGGCTTGGGCGATGGCATTGCCTGCTCCCAGCCGTTTGATGCTCAGCTTGTCCGCTTCAAGGATTGACGCATAGGTATGATGATGATGCTTCTCGATCCAAGTCAGCAGGGTGGGGCCGAAATTGAAGTTGATGTAAGCATAATTATTGGTCATGCTCAGAATTCTGCGGACCCCGGAAAGATAGCGGCTGTGACTGTTCGCCCCATAACAATCCGTGTTGATCCGTTCGTTCCAATCAGGAAACGGACTTGCCGTGAGCTGTTTGCCGATCAGTCCGGTCCGGGGATTTTCTCTCGGTGGCTGATAAAAATGTCCGTGGAATATCAATGAGGTTTTCTCAGGTATAGGTGTTTTCATATTGCACGGTGGAGTATAGCATACCGAACTCATCGGGAATAGAGCTTGCATCCACAGCCGACTTGCACTTTGTGCGTTTCTGGTGAAAAATAGGGGAGGAGGCGCTTATGAGCATACATATTGTTGCAGATCCTGCAAATATCGCTCCGACCGTATTGTTGCCCGGAGATCCACTCAGGGCACGGCATATCGCCCAGACGTATTTGACGGATGTCATCCAATACAATGAGATTCGAGGTATGTTCGGGTTTACCGGGTATTGGCAAGGAAATCGCGTTTCGGTGCAGGGAACCGGGATGGGCATGCCTTCCTTTTCCATCTATGCCCATGAGCTGGTTGATTCCTATCATGCCAAGCGTTTGGTTCGTGTGGGAACCTGCGGGACGATGAGCGAACAGTTGCATCTACGCGATATTCTGATCGCACAGGCAGCCGATTCGGATAGTGGGATGAATGAGAACCGTTTCGGTCCCTACCATTTTGCGCCGACCGCATCATTTTCCTTGTTGTACAAAGCCTATGAGCAGGCAAAGGCCAAAGGTCTGGGATTCGCAGTAGGCAATGTCTTTACCAGTGACCAGTTCTATGACCTCAAGGGGGATAAGAAAAAGCAGATCGCCCAGTCGGTCGGCACCATGGCGGTGGACATGGAAACCTGTGAACTCTATACACTTGCTCATCTGAAAAAGATTGAATCATTGACCCTGCTGACCGTCAGTGATTCCTTGCTGAGCGGTGAGCAGGTTCCTCCGAAGCAACGTCAGGACAGCTTCAATGCCATGGTCGAGCTAGCATTGGCAACCCTGTTCGGATGAGAGGAAACCTACGCAGTTGACTAAGACGGATGATTCTTTTACGATTGACGGAAAGAACATCCGTCTGGGTGTGTTGCGGGAGTAAGCATGATTCTCATCAATATTGATTCCTTGTCTACTACCGAGCTGCAGTATATTGCGCAGCAAGAAGGTCTGAAGGATTGGCCGTCCTTGGACCGGGAAGAACTTATCGATGCCCTGGAGGAAGCCTTCGGGGAACAAGAGGACGAAGGTCCTTCCGCATCGAAGGGAAAAGTCAATCGCAGCCGCTACTGCAATGCATTGACCGATTTCAGGGGCAATCAACAGCGGATCAACGGACTGCCCGGCGTCGAGGAATTGCCGGAAAGTTATTTTGACACTTCCATCCATCTCTTGCTCCGGGACCCCCAGTGGGCGTATGCCTATTGGTCGTTGTCCCCCTCCGCTCAGCAAACCGTATTCGGTGAGGACGGACAGAACCAAAGCGTCTTGTTCCTTCGTGTACAGGAAATGGATCTGAAAACGTTCGAGATCAAGACCTTTGACATCAACATCGGCCTTGAGGACAACCAGTGGAATATCAACCTTCCGACCATGGGATCCCGCTATTTGGTGGATCTGTGCTGGAGGGATGCACGGGGCGATGAGAAGTCGCTTGCACAAAGTAAACCGATTCAAACCGACCAACCGTATTGGCAGCATCATTTGGACGAACTTTCCTTGGATCAGAATCTCTTTGCCATCCATGTATCCTCGTTGATCACGAAGGAAGGGGAGCTGGTGGACAATGCCGTGCTTCGTGATATGGCCCAGACGTTGAGCAAGGGGGTTCTTTGATGCCTGCCAAATCCATCGCTATCATACTTAATGCGCATCTTCCGTTCGTCCGACATCCGGAGTTTCCTCGGTTCCTTGAGGAAGACTGGCTGTTTGAATCAATCAGTGAAAGTTATTTGCCGTTGCTCAGAATGCTCAATCGTCTGAAAGCCGAGCATGTCCCGTTTTCTTTGACGGTCAGTCTCTCCCCTACCTTGTGCTGCATGCTCAGCGACCCCGTACTGCAGGAACGCTTCCTCCAGTATATGGAACGGCATGTAGAGCTGGGTGAGAAAGAAGTCGAACGATGTGCGGCTCAGCAACCCGAATTCCTGGAGATGGCACAGTTCTATCTGGATCAGGCAAAAAGGAACCTTTCCGATTATCAGGATGTCTATCGCACCAACTTGCTCGAAGCCTTCAAAGCGCTGGAGAGCAGCGGTCATCTTGAGTTGGCCACCACAGCGGCGACCCATGCTTATCTTCCCTTGTATCAGGAGTATCCGACCGCCATCAATGCGCAGGTTGAACTGGGGGTCCAGTCGTTTTTGACGACCTTCGGCCACCTCCCCAAAGGTTTCTGGCTTCCGGAATGCGGGTATTATCCGGGTCTGGAAGAGAATCTCAAGTACCATGGGATATCTTGGTTCCAGACGGCAAGCCAAAGTATGTTGCTTTCGGCACAGAAAGTGGAAAGCGGGGATTATCGGCCGGTGCATTGTCCCAACCAAGTTGCAGCCTTCCCCCGGGATTTTCAGGCGACAAGCTTGGTCTGGTCCAATTCCAGCGGCTATCCGACTGATCGAGTGTACCGTGAATTCTACCGGGACATTGGCTATGACCTTCCCATGGATTACATCAAGCCGTACATTCATGAACCCGGGGTACGGGTTTTCACCGGCTATAAATATTGGGCGATCACCGGACAGACCGACCAGAAAGTACCCTATCGCAGGGATTTGGCACAAGCGAAGGTTGCCGAGCATGCCAAGAATTTCTTGTATAACCTGAACCGGAAAGGGGACCAGCTGGGTTCTGCACTTCAGCAGGAACCCCTGTTCACCCTCGGCTTCGATGCGGAACTATTCGGGCATTGGTGGTTTGAGGGAATCGATTGGCTGGAACAGGTGATCAGGCTTGCTTCGGAGGACAAGCAGGAAGTGAAGTTGGTCACCCCGTCGTCCTTCCTCGCGAAGGAAGGTTCCTCGCTGCAGACCGCACAACCGGCATTCTCCTCATGGGGGCAGGGCGGCTACAGTGCAGTGTGGCTGGACGGTTCCAACGCTTGGACGTACCGACATGTTCATAAGGCCATCGAGCGGATGGAGGAGCTTGCCGTACGATTCAGTGATCAGATCAGTCTCAAGCAGCGCTTCCTCAACCAGGCGGCACGCGAAGTGCTGCTGGCAATGGCCAGCGACTGGCCGTTCATTCTCTTCAACAAAAGCAGTACCGAATATGCCGAAAAGCGGCTGAAGAACCATTTGCGCAATTTCAATGTGGTCTACGGGAATATGTGCAAAAATGCGGTTAATACCGAATGGTTGGTGAAAGCCGAGAAACGAGACATCATCTTCAGCGACATCGATTATAACATCTTCAATCCGAATCGCTAGCGATAGCCTTTGGATTCATCACTCCCCCTGCCTCGAATGCGGGGGGATTTCTTTATGCTAAACATGCATATAGTAGTTTTGTCCTATTGGTTCACGCTTGTTAAGCAAAGCGTTGGATATTTCTTGTACATGGGTTGGAAAACCATGAAATGCTCGGTTGTGCTCTCGTGGTAAGAAGTGTACATTAATGGGTACCAGTGGGAAAAAATCCCAAAAAATGGGATACAAGAGAGGGGCATGGTCATGTTGACTGGTGAATTTTACACCACCATAGACGACAAGGGACGCATACTCATTCCTTCACGATTGCGTTCTGCACTCGAAGGGGAGGCCCTCTATGTGACCAGGGGATTGGAGAATTGCCTGTGGTTGATGCTTCCCGTTGATTTTGAACATCTGAAGAACACCATCATCAGCGGACCGGGAGCCATGTTCGACCGCAAGCTTCGGATCCTCCAACGGGGCATGATCGCCCCAGCCCAACTGTGTGAGTTCGACAAGGTGGGAAGGATCAACATACCATCGAGTCTTCGTGAGAGCGTAGGTCTCGCTTTGAAAGAGGAGTCGGTGTTGCTGGGAACAGGAAATTACCTTGAACTCTGGAACAAGACTGAATATGAGACATATCTGAAGCAGAGCATGGGCGAATTTCTGGATGCCGCCCAGTCTTTGAGTGAGATGATCAGGGAGGATCTGTGATGGATTACGTGCACTACTCGGTAATGCGCAACGAAGTATTCGCATACCTCGTTCCTCCAGAGCAAGGACAGGCGGTCATGGTTGACTGTACTTGTGGGGAAGGGGGGCATACCCATATGATGCTTTCCTCCTATCCGAACCTCTCGGTCATCGGATTGGATCGCGACAGCGTCATCCAACAGAAAGCCATCAAACGGATGGAACCGTTCGGTCAGCGCTTCACTCCCCGAAACATCTGGTTTGATGACTTCTTCGCCACGTGTGCAGAGGAGCAGTATGATCTCATCCTGTTCGATCTCGGTATCAGCAGTTTCCATTATGAGGAATCGGAACGGGGATTCTCCTTCAGAAAGGATGAGGAGCTTGACATGCGGCTGGACAAGAATGCTCCCATCAGTGCCTACGACGTAGTCAACGGGTATCAGGAGCAGCGTCTTGCCGACGTCATCTACCAGTTCGGTGAGGAACGGTATTCGCGCAGGATCGCCAGCGCAATCGTCCAGCACCGGAAAACCGCCAAGATAAACAGCAGCGAAGAGCTGGCTTCCATCATCTACAAGTCGGTTCCTCCGAATTACCGCTATGGACATATTCATCCCGCAACCCGGACCTTCCAGGCGATCCGTATCGAGGTGAATCGTGAACTGGACCGAATCGAGCCGGCGCTTCGGGGTGCGGTCAAGGCATTGAAGAGCGGCGGCCGGTTGGCTGTCATCAGTTTCCATTCCTTGGAAGACCGGAAAGTGAAATGGCTGTTCAAGGAATTGGCTGACCAGGACGAACCGCAGATTCGCATTTTGACCAAGAAACCGCTGGTGCCTTCCGAACAGGAGCGTGAGGAGAACCCGGCAAGTAGGAGCGCAAAGTTACGAGTCGTTGAGAAACTGTAGGAGGTTGGGTATGGGAAATGACTGGTATATGGCTGATCTCAACATCAAGCCATCGAGCAAGCACAGTTCCACCCGTGTAGGGCACTGGCTGCTGTTGCTCATGCTGGTATGCATCCTGGTAGCCCTCTTTCTTCCCCTGTGGCAGCGAGGGGTGAACCGTGCGCTCGAGCTTGAGTATCAGACCTTGTTGCAGAATCGCCAGGCCTTGGAGGAACAACAGCAGGTGTTGAGTGCCAGCATTTCCCAGCTCTCGATGCCCGAGGCATTGGTCAATGGGGCATGGAAGCAGAATCTTGTGTTCCAACCGATTAAAACCGAGGCGATCGTCAGCGTCGGGGGAGGCTCGGTATGAATGCTTATCAGCGGATTGCGAATTCCAACCTCACTGCAGTCGAGATAGCCGGGCTGTGCAATGCAATCTGCCTGCGCCCCAATGGGCGCACCATCACCAGTGTTGAATTGGACAGCAGGCAATGTGGGAATGGATCGCTTTTCTTCGCACTCAAGGGAGAGAAGACCGATGGTAGTGCATTCCTTTCTGACGTTGATGCAAAACAAGCGGCTGCGGTTGTTGTGAGTGAGGAGCACGTTGCAAAAGCATTGTCCTCCTTCAGCGGTTCAGTGCTTGTCGTGAAGAATGTGAAGGAGAGTCTCCACGCCTTGGCAAAATCCTATGCCAAACGATACGGACAGGTCACGAACATCGGAGTGACCGGCAGTTGCGGAAAAAGCACCACCAAGGAAGCGATTGCAAAGATTGCCTCCGTCCTTGGTCCTACTGCAAAAACCCCGGGAAACCTGAATAGTGAATACGGTTTGCCCTTGAGCATGTTCGCTTTGGATGGGCAGACCCGCTACGGTGTCTTTGAGATGGGTATAGATCATGTCGGTGAAATGGATCGGATGGTGGACATGCTCCAGCCTTCGATCGCCTTGGTAACCAATATCGGCCTCTCCCATGTGGAAAAGATGGGAAGCCCCCGCATCATCGCCGAGCAAAAGGCAAGGATTTTTCATTCCGGATTGCAGGCGGGGTTTGTATCAGAGGCCTGCCATTACCAACAGGTGTTGCAAAAACAGGCACGCATGCCGTTGATACGGTATGCGCTTTCCGACATCCAAGCCCGCGATCTTGGTCTGCAAGGGTGGGAGATCACCTATCAGGGTATCCAGTTCCGCGTCAGATCGGTGGGAAGGCACTTGCTGGAGGATGTGGTTGGAGCAATCAAGGTCGGACAGTATTTGGGAGCGGACAGAGAGCAGATAGCAACGGCGTTGGAAGGGTTTGAACCGATGGACGGCCGTTCCTTCGTTCACCAAAGCAAGGTAACCATCGTCGATGATTCCTACAATGCCAATCCTGATTCAACCACCAGTATCCTCAACTATCTTTCCTCGCTTTCCTGGAGAGGGACGAAGAAAGTGGTGCTCGGTCCGATGAAGGAGCTTGGTTCGCTTTCACCCCAAGCACATCGCAAAGTCGGTATGACTTTGGCTGCCACGTCTTTCCAAAAGGCTTATCTGTATGGCCGGGAAATGGAAGAAACCGCCCGCAATCTGAGACGATACGGGTATCGGGGACATGTCGTGTATACCAAGGATTTCGAGGAGTTGGAACATGTGGTGCATGCTCAGACGCGGGAGGGAGATCTGTTCTTGTTGAAAGCAAGTCGATCTGTCGCCATGGAACGCCTGATTCCCTCCATCCGCAGTGCCACCGACAGAAGGAGGGTTCACTATGCCTGATCGCCTGCTTCTGCTGCTTGGATGTTCCTTTGCTGTAACCTTCGTGCTCTCGAAGGTTTTGCTTTCTGTGGTCCAAGTCAGCAGGATAGCGATCAAGCCGGAACTGGCCGCCACCCAGGCTGCAAAGCAGGGAACCCCCGTCATCGGTGGGTTGGCATTCAGCATGGGGACCTTGGGGGTGTCCGTGTTCGATCCGATGCTTGGTGAATCCGGGGTGCTGTTCCCCCTAGCGGGATTGCTGCTCTTCGGATTGGTCGGCTTCTTGGATGACAAACTCAAGGATCATAACGAAAACGGTGATGGGCTGAGCTCGGTTTTCAAATTGGTGTTGCAAGCCCAGGCGGCATCCATTCTGCTTATCCTCATGACCAGCTATGGGGTAATCGATACGTCGGTGGCATTCGGGCCGTTCACCCTCCATCTGGGCAAGCTGTATTATGTATTCGCTTTGCTCTACATCTTGTATTTTGTGAACGCCGTGAACATCACCGACGGATTGGATGCATTGGCCGGCGGGTCGAGCCTTCCTCTTTTGATGCTGTTGGTTATTCTCAGTTTCCGGCATGGCAGCAGTACCTCCACGGCTTTGCTGGGATCGTTGTTGGCATTCCTCTATTTTAATTTGCGTCCGGCCCGGTATTTCATGGGGGATTGCGGTAGTCATGGACTTGGTGCCTACATTGCATTGAGTGCAATTCTGCTGAAGACCGAGGTGGTTGTCTTTTTTGCCGGTGGATTGTTCTTGGTGGAACTTGCAACCAGCTTGATCCAGATCATCGCCATCAGGAAATTCGGAAGGAAAGTGTTTGTCATCGCCCCATTGCATCATGCATATGAGATGAAAGGAGTGAAGGAAACGAAAATCGTTATGGTTTTCACCCTTGCTTCCTGGCTTTTCTCCTCCTTTGCCTTGATGGTGTTCAGGTAGCAGCGTATGGATATCCGATCAGATTTTGACGATTGGCAACGACAGCAGACGCTTGAGGAAGAAGGGGGAAGCCTCAGTGCTTTCACCTTTTTATGCATCATCATCCTCATCACAGCCTTAGGCCTGATCATGCTCTACAGTGCCTCCTACAACGAGGCCCTGATCCACGACCTGCCGCATTATTACTACTTCAGCCGGCAGCTGATGTTTGTTGTCTTGGCATTGGTAGTCGGAGTGATCATCCGGTATATACCTCTTTCCTGGATCAAGGCTTTGGCCTATCCTCTTCTGGCCGGTTCCATCATCCTGCTGCTGCTTACCTTGTTCACTCCGCTCGGACAGGAACGGCTCGGCTCCCGGCGCTGGCTTCAGTTGGGTTCGCTGCCTTCCCTCCAGCCATCTGAATTTGCGAAGATCGCCATCATTCTGTTCTATGCCGCATACAACCAAAAGGATCGAAGCGATGAGTCACCGGTGAAGCGATTTGCGCTTCCGATCATCATCAGCCTGGGAATGACCGGCCTCATTTTCCTGCAACGGGACTACTCATCCGCCATATTGTTCCTGGGAATCTGTTTCGCCCTGCTTTTAGCCAGTGGATTCAAACTCTCCTCCCTGGTACTTCTGTTGGGTTTTCTGCTTGCTCCCGCCTTGGTTGCAATGCTCAGCCAACCCTATCGGGTGAAGCGGGTGTTTTCCTTCCTGTTTCCTGCCATCGATCCGGCAGGTATGAATTATCAGGTAGCCACCAGCCTGAAAGCCATCAAGGCGGGAGGTTGGTTCGGGGTGGGCTTGGGAAACGGTCAGTACAAGCTCGGCATCCTGCCCGAAGTACAAAGTGATTTCATTTTTGCTTCGGTGTGTGAGGAGTTGGGATTTGTCGGCAGTACATTCATCCTGATTCTGTTCGCCATGATCGCCATCCTTGGATACAATGCAGCCAAGCGGATGAAAACACGCGATCGCTTCTCCAGCCTGCTTGCATTCGGTCTTACCACCATGATACTGGCCCAAACCATCATCAACCTTGCGGTGGTGACCGCCTTGCTTCCTCCGACCGGCATCCCCCTTCCGTTTTTCAGCCAAGGTGGAACGAATGTGTTCGTGGTGCTCTCCAGTTGTGCAATCATCTATCGTATCCTTTTATTCAGCAGCGGCAAGCTGGAGTTGCAGAAAAGCGGTTTGGGACCAAAACAACGAAGCGCCATCCTTTTTCCCGATGAAGGGGGCACACCATGAGACGACCGGGCATCAAGGTCCAATTGATGCTTCTGCTTATTCCGGTGTTTTTCCTTCTGGTGATCGCAACACTTCGGTTCATTCCCCAATTCGATGTGCGCGCAATCCAGGTGACCATACAAGGCGGGAGCAAAGAAACCCCACCCCAGGCGACGGAACGGCTTGCTTCATTGGTCGGTACCTCCTTGTTCACCATCAATCTTTCCCGACAGGAAGCATTGCTTGCATCCATCTCCTCCATCGCCTCGGTACAGCTGCGACGAAAGTTGCCATCCATTCTGGAAGCGACGATCACCTTGGTCGACAGTCCAGTACTGGTACTGACCGATCGCGATGGACAGGCGTATTTGGTCAAGGACCAAAAGCTTCTGCTTCTGGATGCCAGGGAAATCCCTGCATGGAAGAAGGTTGTGTCCACCATCGAGGTTCCCGTTCAATATGCCGAATTGATGAGTCGGTATCGTGTGGACGACAGTTTCCTGCAGGTCTTGGATTTGGTGCAATCCCTAACGGGAAAAACTACCTTGATAACAACGATAAAATACGATAATAATAGTAGTAACAGCTTTGGAAAGATGGTATTGGAACTCTCGTCCCTTCATGCCCAGATTTGGGTGAGGGAGCCTGTGAGTGCGGCACATGTGCAGGCGGCGGTTGCGTTGGTTGCACAACAACAGAAGGATGCACTCTCCTTCCTCAGCTCGGGGACCAGTCGCTACGATTTGTATCGCGAAGGCTTGGTACGCAGGCAATGAGACGGTGAGAAGGGGGTTTTGGGAATGGCTGGTGACAAAATGTTGATGGGATTGGATATCGGCTCAAGCCGGACCAGATGTGTGATCGGCTCGGTGAGCCGTGACGGCCAACTCATGGTCGACAGCATCTGCGAGCATCCGAGCGAAGGAGTCCGGTCCGGGTCCATCGTCAATATTGAGCAGACGCTCAAGACCATCCAGACGGTGATCAACGAAGCTGAGCTACAAGCCGGAGCTGAAATGAATGAAGTGATCATCGGCATCGGCGGGGAGAACATCATCGGCATACCCAGTACCGGGGTGGTGGGGATCAACAGCAAGGATCAGGAAATCAAACGCGAGGATATTTTCCGAAGCTTGGAAGTCGCTCGCGCCTTCGAGCTCCCACAGGATCGGGAAATCCTGCATACCTTGGTCCAGGATTTCCAAATCGACGGACAGATGGGAATCAAGGATCCCATCGATATGCTCGGCCATAGGCTGGAAAGCAGGGTTCTGATTGTCACCGCAGCATCTGCCATTTGCCAGAATGAACGCAAATGCATCCAACGATCAGGACTTTCGGTACAACGGTTGGTGCTTCAAAGCCTCGCCGATTCCGAAGTGGTGCTCAGTAGTGAAGAAAAAGAAATGGGAACGATCCTGATCAACATCGGAAGCGGGGTCACCAATATGATAGCGTACGCCAATGGGGCTCCCATCTATACCGGTGGGGTAAACTTGGGAGGAGAGGCGGTGACCAATGACATCGCCTATATCCTGAACAAAACCAGGGGTGCGGCCGAGCAGATCAAATGTGAAAGCGGTCATAGTTATGTACCTTCCGTTTCCAGTGATGAGATGATTCTGATCCCGCAGGTTGGAGGGCTTCCGGCCATCAAAATGCCGAAAAAAGAATTGAGTAAAGTCATAGAACCGCGGATGGCTGAAATATTCTCGCGTCTCCAAAGTGATTTGGAGAAAGCACAGATACAGGGTTCCTTCGGCGGTGGGGTCGTGTTGGTCGGTGGGGGGGCCTTGCTCAGCGGGGTTACCGAACTAGCCAGCGAGATTTTCCGTTTGCCCGCCCGATTGGGTTTCCCGGAGGCAATCGGAGGCTTGGACAGAAGCTACATCAGTCCCCAATATACCACAGTGCTCGGATTGCTGAAGAGTGAAGCCCGTAAATTGAAGGAAACCGGATCCAATTCCAAGTCTCACCATGATCGGGCGCGTCGGAAAGAGGGCGGGGCAGCCTCGAAGCTCCGGGGATTTTTCAGGACATTGTTCTAAGAGAGCCGAAGGGCGAAGGAATAGCTATGGATTTTGGAATGTTTGAAGTAGAGGATATGGTCCAGGATGAGCAGGCCACCTCCACGGTCATCAAAGTGGTAGGGGTTGGTGGAGCGGGAGGCAATGCGGTGAACCGCATGATTGCCAGCGGCTTGAAGAAGGTGCATTTTGTCACGATGAACACCGATATGCAGGCCCTCCAGCGTTCCAACGCCCAGATTCGGATTCCCATCGGCAAGGAGTTGACGGGCGGTCTGGGAGCAGGTGGCGTTCCCGAGGTTGGGGAGAAGGCAGCCCAGGAGAGCAAGGAAGACATCCGTCGTGAAATCGAGAATGCCGATATGGTATTCATCACGGCGGGCATGGGCGGTGGAACCGGGACGGGTGCAGCGCCGGTCGTCGCCGAGATCGCCAAGAGCTGCAACGCCCTTACCGTGGCGGTGGTCACGACCCCGTTTGCGTTTGAAGGTAAGAAGAAGCTGTTGCTCGCCCAGACCGGTATTGAAAAACTGAGGAAACAGGTTGATACCTTGATCATCATCCCCAATCAATATTTGCTGAAGGTCGTGGAGAACAATACCCCGATCAAACAGGCTTTCCTGATGGCCGATGAAGTGTTGTACATGGGCGTGCAGGGGATCAGCGAGCTGATTACCGAGCCCGGAGAAATCAATATCGACTTTGCCGATGTCAGAACGGTTATGAAGGGTAAGGGCGATGCTCTGATGGGTATCGGCTTCGGGGAAGGCGCCAATCGGGCGGTGGATGCCGCAAGACAGGCGATCAGCAATCCGTTGTTGGAAAATGCTTCCATCGAGGGTGCAAAAAGTGTCTTGGTTAATTTGGCTGGCAGCGATAATCTTACCCTTCAGGAATATCAGGACGTGGTCGAACTGGTCACTGAGAAGTGCTCTGATGATGCCCTGATCATCGCCGGCCAAGCGTTCAATCCTGAACTGGGAGACCGTATCAAGGTTACCGTGGTGGCTACCGGTTTCGAACGCAAGGAAGAGGTGGTCGGTGCCGAGCTTGCAGACATGGATTTAGTGAAGCGGCGGTACGCAGCGCAGAAGTCCAGCGAGAAAGGACTTGAGGAGCGCGAAGTATCTGCCAAGAAACCGCAGGAAGAAGGGGAGGAAGCGCCTTCCATCCAGGTCAATCGCTGGCAGGATCTGCAGAAGCAGTTGGGCAAAGGGCCAAGCACCAATGCCAATGATTATACCATTCCTGCAGTGCTCAGGTACTCCAGGAAACCTGACGAAAAATGACCATGTCCCCTTTCGATTCCCTCCTGCTGGAGGATTATGCAGAGTACCTTGGTTTCCAGCGTCGCCTTTCCGAGGCGACGCAATCAGTGTATCTGAGCGAGGTCTCGCAAATCCTTGCATGCAACATCGACGTCACGCATATTACGACAGCGGAACTGGAACAGGTGCTGACCGAACAGGTCGATAGACGCATGCTCTGTGAACGCAGTGTAGCCAAGATGCTGTCCTCGCTTCGTTCCTTTTTCTCGTTCTTGCAGCTGCAGAAAATTCGTGACGATAATCCTGCGCTTTTCATCCAACGGGGGAGGCAAAAACAAACGCTCCCCCAGGTTGCCACCGTCCAGCAGATCGATGATCTGTTGAATGGCATTGATACCTCTGATGCGTTGGGGTTTCGCGATCGGACCATGTTTGAACTGATGTATTCCTGCGGACTGCGCATCAGTGAAGCTTGTGACCTCAAGGTTTCCGATTATCAGGATGCAAACCTGAGAGTGCTGGGGAAACGGGACAAGATTCGGATTCTGCCGGTCGGGGAAGTGGCACGCTCCTATCTTGATACCTATCTTGCACGGGTTCGCGGCGAGCTGGTCGGAACCCATCTTGCCACCAAAGCACTGTTCGTCGGCCGTCGGGGACGCAAGTTGACCAGGCAGGCGATCTACAAGCGGTTCATCGCCTATTGCCAAGCCTGCAATCTGGATGCGAAGGTTCATACGTTGCGCCATAGTTTCGCAACTCATTTGCTGCAGGGCGGGGCCGACTTGCGCAGCGTGCAGCAATTGCTTGGACACAGCGATATTCAGACCACACAGATATATACCCATGTGGATACCACTTCCCTGCATGAAGCCTATGATGCCTTTCACACCGCATTGGACGGAGAGGACGATTGATGGGTGTACTTTGGTTTCTTTGTCCCGTCATTGCGTTCGGTTCATTCGTCGACGCTATTGCCGGTGGGGGCGGGTTGATCACCCTTACCGCATATGTGGCGGTAGGGCTTCCTCCGCAGACGGCTCTGGGGAACAACAAGTTTGCTTCGGCAAGCGGGACGGTCATCGCCTCATTGCAGTATATCTCCAGAAAGCAGGTTTCCTGGGCGGTTGGATTGATCGCCATCGTATTCAGCTTTCTCGGTTCCGCATACGGTTCCTATCTTGCGACCCGATTCGCCTCCACATACCTGCATTATCTCTTGGTGTTTTTGGTACCTGCGTTGGCTGCTTTCATGTTGCTCAAGCCTGATTTCGGGCGTGCAACGCACCACACGAAGGCGTTCACCCTTAGTCTTGGTGCCTTGACCGGGCTGGTCATGGGAGCCTACGACGGGTTCTTCGGACCGGGTACCGGCATGTTCCTGACCTTAATCTTCACCTCCGCCCTTGGTTTGGATTTGCTGAAGGCGAGCGGAACAGCCCGAGTGGTGAACCTTGCGTCCAACATTGCAGCATTGGCTACCTTCTTGATGCACGGGGTGGTGGATTTTTCCATTGCCATCCCCTGTGCCTTCAGTGCGATACTCGGCGGGTATCTAGGCAGCCATCTTGCTTTGCGGATCGGTTCGAAAGTGGTGAAACCGGTCATGCTCTTCGTCCTCGCCCTCCTGTTGGTCAAAGTCGTCGTTTCCATGCTGTGAAGCAAAAACCTCCGGGATTTCTCTTGGATGCATATGAAACTCTCTGTTTTGCTGGCCATCAGCCTGCTTAGGCGTCCAACCTTGGAAAAATATGCACTCGCTTGTCGTGAGCCATCCCTGGCAACGGTATGCCGACTCGGTATAGACATGCAGAAGGTGAGACGGATGCTCTCCTTCCTTTCCGATGGCAGGCATCGGATCTGTTTTTACGGGATGGAGGAGTATCCCGCACAGTTCTGCCATTTGGAAAACCCTCCGTTTTGTTTGATGTACACCGGCCATCTTCCCGAGGCAGGCACACAACTGCTCACCCTTTGCGGTACCCGCTACCCTGACGGCAATGCCGCTCAGGACGCCTATGCATTCGCTTTGGAGGCGGCGGCAAACGATGTTCAGCTCGTAGTGAGCAACAGCAGGGGAATCGACCGCAGCGCTGTATACGCATGTGTGGATTTGAATCGCAAACCCTTGGTGGTCTGTGACTGTGGTCTGGCCACCAGCCGCATCACAGCCGATGCATTGTTGGATTCGGTTAGTCTCGTCTCTGCTTTTGAACCGGATGCACCGGCTTTGGCTTTCCGCTGTCTCAGCCGCAATGTCCTTTCGACCGCTTTCGGTGAGGCGACGGTGGTGATGCAGGCTCCCAAGCGGTCGGGTAGCCTGCACTGTGCCACCTGTGCCCTCGACCAAGGAAAGGATGTCTTTGTGCATCGGATCGGTGATACGGCATTATATGACGGAAATCGAATGCTCCTGGAGATGGGAGCCCCGATGATACGCGATTATGCAGACCTTGCCTTCTTGTTGGGTTGGAAAAAATGGGTGCATCTGGGCCCGGATCCGAGGAAGGAATCGCTGTACCGCTTTGGTTGCTCATGGTATAGTCTGGAATATGACTGACCAAGAAATCATGCAGGCATTCCTCGATGCACAGCGTCATCTACGCAATCGAAGTCCCCATACTATCGAGGCCTATCGACATGACCTGTTGCAGCTACAGCAGTATTTTTCTACCTTGCATTTGCATCTTCTGGACGCAACGGCCGAGGATGGTCGAATGTACCTTCGCTATCTTACCAAGGACAAGCGGTATCTGAAGAGCACCATCAACCGCAAGGTCAGTGCGGCGCGCAGCCTGTATTCACATCTACTCAAACAGGGATTGATCAAAACGCATCCGTTCGCCTTGGCCGCCGTGCATCGAAGTGAAAACCATTTGCCGACGGTACTTTCCGTCCAGGAGGTGGTCGCCCTTTTTTCCCTACCGGTAACAGACTTTGCATCCAGTCGTGACCAAGCGTTGTTTCACCTGCTGTACGATACCGGTTGCCGGATCAGTGAGATACTAGCCGTACACACCTCCGAGATGGAATGGGATGAAAGACGCCTGCGTGTTATGGGCAAGGGCAGAAAGGAACGGTATGTGTTCTTCACCGAGCATACGAAATCCATCCTGAAAACCTACCTGACTTGGAAGCAACAACGATTCGACACCCCGTTTCTTCTTTGCTCGAATCGGGGAAAACAGTTGCCGATGAGCAGTGTTGGTAGTATGTTTGCTAGGTACAGAAGAAGGCTTGGGTGGCAGAAACCGTTTACTCCCCATGTATTACGGCACACCTATGCCACGCATCTTCTGGACAATGGGGCGGATATTCGTTTGGTACAGGAACTGCTTGGTCATGCAAGCATCTCAACGACCCAAATTTATACCCACGTAACACAGGAGCGCTTGGCACGCGTGTATGCAGCGTGTCATCCGCATGGAAGGAAACAACATGAGTAGTTTTAAAGGAACAACCATCGTAGCTGTCCGCAAGGACGGACATGTGGCAATAGCCGGTGACGGACAGGTCACGGCAGGTGATACGATTCTCAAGTCGAATGCCCATAAGGTTCGTACCCTGTATGACGGCAAGGTGATCACCGGATTCGCCGGTACCACCGCCGATGCGTTCACCTTGTTTGAGCTCTTCGAGGCAAAGCTGAAGCAATTCAACGGGGATCTCACCCGTTCCGCTGTGGAACTTGCCAAGCAATGGCGGGTGGACAAGCAGCTCCGACAGTTGGAAGCGATGATGCTGGTCAGCGACGGGAAGAGAATTTTTCTGATCAACGGTGCCGGGGATGTCGTGGATCCCGAACGGGATGCAATCGGCATCGGAAGCGGAGGCAATTATGCATTGTCGGCAGCTCTGGCCTATCTGGAAGCCAGTCCGGGCCTGAGTGCCGAAGTGATTGCCCGCAAGAGTGTGGAGATTGCAGCAAAGCTCTGCATCTACACCGATGATTCCATTATTGTAGAGGTATTGTAAGCTATGGAAGCAATTGCAACGAGGAAGCTTGACGAACTCAAGCCTTCCCAGATAGTCAAGGAACTGGACAAATATATCATCGGGCAGCAACAAGCGAAACGGACTATCGCGGTTGCCATTCGCAACCGTACCCGGCGCAAACAACTGCCTCCCGACATCCGCGATGAGGTGTCGCCGAAGAACATCATCATGATCGGACCCACCGGTGTGGGAAAAACGGAGATTGCCCGACGGATCGCCAAGCTCTCGAATGCCCCCTTCATCAAGGTGGAGGCCACCAAATACACCGAGGTGGGGTATGTCGGCAGGGACGTTGAGTCGATCATCCGAGATTTGATGGGAGTAGCCGTCCAGCAGGTGAAAGCCGAACTTGCCGAACGTGAACAGGAAAAAGTCAAGCTTCGGGTTGAGGACCGTCTTTTGGATATCCTACTGCCACAGATGAAGGATGAGCCGTCGGTCGATGTCATCCCTGTGGGTTCCAATTACACTGACAGCCAGCGAGCTACACGCGAACGCTTCAGGCAAATGCTGCGAGACGGCAAGTTTGATGAACGCGAGGTGGAGATCAACGTACAGAGTCGCAAGCGTGTCGGCATCGAGGTCATGGGACAACCGAATATGGAAGAGCTCCAGGAAGCGATGCAGAGCATCGGTTCCATCTTTGGAAACGGTAAGGGACATAACCGGAAACTCACCGTCAAGCGGGCCCGCGAGATCTTCACCGAGGAAGAAACGGAGAAGGCTGTGGATACCGACCGCGCCATCGATGAAGCCAAGGAGCGGGTCGAGCAGATGGGTATCGTATTCATCGACGAGATCGACAAGGTTGCCAAGAGCGGATCGAGTGGTTCCGGCATCGACGTCTCCCGTGAAGGTGTGCAGCGGGACATCCTCCCGATCATAGAAGGTACCAGCGTTTCGACCAAATGGGGTGTGATTGACACCACTCACATCCTGTTCATAGCCAGCGGGGCTTTCCATGTCTCCAAACCCAGTGATTTAATCCCTGAACTGCAGGGACGGTTTCCGCTTAGGGTGGAACTGGACGACCTGACTTCCGATGATTTCTACCGGATCCTCACCGAACCGGCGAACGCCATCACCATGCAATATCGAGAACTGCTCAAAACCGAGGGGGTCGAAATTATCTTTGATGATCATGCAATCCGCAGGATCAGCGAGATTGCGTATGAAGTGAACAATACGAATGACAACATCGGGGCGCGAAGATTGTTTACCATCATGGAGAAGTTGTTGGAGGAACTTTCCTTCAGCGCAGATGAATTGAGCGGACAGACCATCACCATCACGGCAGCCTATGTGGATGAACGGTTGCATAATGTGGTGCAGGATCAGGACCTGTCCAAGTTCATACTCTAGGAGGGGGAAGTGGAATTCCTTACGCTTGTTTCCACGGACTATGAGAGTGCACTCAGGCAGGCTCGAACAGAGTACGGCAAGGGTGTCCGTGTACACACCCGTAAGGATTTTCATACGAATTCCGTTTTTCGAAAAAAGAGCTGCTGTGAAATAACCTTCTATTTGGTAGGGGAGAAGACACCCCAGGAGGTTGCACCTCCGGAAGTGTTCGACAGCAATCGATACCTTTCCCAGCTGCTCGATCAAAATGATGTTCCCAAGGAGTACCTACAGCGTATCCTTGACGGATTTCACGGTGAGGAACACCCCGGCAAAGCCGAGGTGGAAATCTTCTTGCTCCAGCAGCTTTTTTCCTCACTGCAATGGGAAAACAGGTTGCCAGGAAAATTCATGGTGTTGGTGGGGCCAGCCGGTGTAGGCAAGACGACCAGTCTGGTCAAGACGGCCATCCATCTCCGTGCCCAGGAAGGCAAGAAAGTCGCCCTGCTGAGCTTCGACGTACACCGGATCGGTGCCCTTGAGCAGATCAGGCAGTTTGCCGCCTCCTTTTCCCTTCCCCTGTATGAAGCCGGGGAGGTTGCCCAGTTGCGTGCCCTGCTGCCCGACCTTGAGGCATATGACCATGTCCTGGTGGATACCAGCGGTCGCAGCGTGAAGGATGAGGATCTGCGGCAAAGACTGGATGACTTACTCTCTGAGCTTCCCCACCAGCAGGTATTCACTTTGTTGGCGGTAAGTGCAAGCTTGAAATTCAGTGATCTGGTTAATCAATATCGATTATTCGGCGAAGAACGCGCCCGAGCTTTGGTGGTCACCAAGCTGGATGAGACCCAAAGCATCGGCAATGTTCTTGCCTTCGCCCAGCACACCCAACTGCCTTTGCTGTACGTAACCGACGGACAGGCTATTCCGGAGGATTTTCACTCTGCCGAGGCATCAGATCTGATGCAACGTCTCAACGGCCTCAGTCTCGATGTTTCCCAGTTCTTCCCGGTGCTCTAGCGTACTACCGTTCCTTTCGTCACCAATTTTCCTTGGCTGACCAGAGTCTGGACGATCGACTTGATTGCTGGTCCTGCAATATTCGAACCCCAGATGCTTGCTCCCTTCGGATTTCCGGCGGCGACATAGATGATATACCGGGGATTGTCGATAGGTACCAGGGCCAGGCTTGAGGCAAGTACGGTACCATCCTCATAGCTGTTGGTCTGGGGATTGAGCAGCTGAGCGGTTCCCGTTTTGATCCCCATATCAATTCCCTCCACCTGTGCCAGCGTCCCGGTTCCCCCTTCCTGGGTTGCTGCATGCATCCCCTTGCGTATGATTGCGGTCACCTCGGGGTTGAGCAACTGGGAGATGACGGTTCGGCTGCGCTGGTAGGTGACCTGCTTGGTGACCGGGTCGGTCCTTGAGAGGATCAGATGCGGTTGGAGCAGTTCTCCGGAAGGCCCGAGAGCGGTGGCTGCAACGGCAAGATGCAGGGCTGTGGTCAAGAGTTCCTGTCCGAATGCAATCGTCGCCTCGGAACGGCCGGACCAAGCGGAGGGTGGGGCGATCTGCCCTTTCGCCTTGGAAGGAAGTCCGATATCGTAACTGGAAGTGAATCCGAAATCCTTCAGTACAGAATAGAATGCCTCGGGATCTGTCTGCATGGCCCAATGGACGATGGCTCCGTTGCATGATTTGGCGATCATAGTGACTGGATCGACTTTTCCATGGGCGCTGGTACAGTTGATCGTCACCTTGGAGTTTCCGGCCATGAAACTGTATGATCCGTCGCAATCAAAGAGTTCGTCCACCTTGGCCTGGCCGTTCTTCAGTACGCTTGCCAGGCTGAACAGTTTGAAAACGGATCCCGGTTCATAGAGAAAATTGACTGCATGGTTCAGTCGTTCTTGAGCGGTGGATGTGGAGAGCTTGTTCACATCATACCAAGGATAGCTGGACATCCCCAGGATGTCCCCGTTTTTTGCATCCAAAACCAATGCGATGGCATAGTCAGGATCATGTATCTCGGAGATGCTCTGCAATTGCACATCCAATGCGTATTGGATGTCGAGGTCCAGGGTCAACTGGATGTCTTGCCCATACGTGGTGGTTTCCCCCAGCCTTGGATAGGGATTCAATACCGATTCCTGGCTGAGCTCGATTCCTTCGATGCCTTCCTGGTCGGTATTGATGAAACCAAGCGTCTGGGATGCATGGAACTGGGCGGGGTAGGTTCTCCCCAGCCGTTTTTCCACATTGATCTGACCGCGAAGCTTGTTCTCATCCACCGCCTTGAGCAATGGTTCAACCATGCGGTCGTCGATTTTTTCCTTGATCTGGGCGTACGTGGTATAGTGGGATGCTTTTTCTTGGATTTGTTGGGGGGTCATCTGTACATAGGGAGCGAGAAATTCGCTGATTTTCTTTAGATCCTGGATGGCGTTCAGATGGAGATACACCCCCCAATACGGAGTTTGTATAGCCAATATTTTTCCGTTCCGATCATAGATTGTCCCGCGTACCACCCGTTGTGCAACCACTGGATCTTCATATATTTTTCCAACAACAGGGCCTTCAAGCATCAGAAATGCCAGTCTGACGATGAAAATTCCCAATGCAAGCAGCATAATCACGGTGAAGAACCGTATATACGAGTGATTTTGACTGGTAGCCATGATTGTTTTATACTACTATGTAGGAAAGGTAATGTCGAGGTATGGGAAAAGACTACTACGATGATATGCAGGAACGTCCTTCACGAAGAGGGGGACATGACGCTGAACACTCCAGACCCAGTCGAGGTCTGCTGTGGACGATTGCGCTGGGAATAGCCATCTGTGTGGTTGTGATTGTCATCTGGTACCAATTCTTCCCTGCCCAAGGTTCCCAGGCGAAAAACGGAGGGACGGTCATCCAAGAGGTGCTTCCGAAAGTGGAAACGATCGCCGATGCCCCTGATGTCAAGGAAGTGCCTCCCGCCCCGACTCCCACGACGGATGTGTTGCCGTCCGTATCCGACGCTCCGGTGGTGGACACCCAGGCGAAGGCGCTCGATGAGCGTCCGGCCGTCAATATTCCTTCCAATTCCATGCGGGTGCAGTATGCCAATCATGTGGTTGCCGAAGGGGAGGACCTTGCGGCAATAGCCGCTCTGTACAACCTGAAACCGGAGACGCTGATCAGTGTCAACCAGATCAGGAACATCCAGGCGATCCGCCCGGGGCTCAAGCTCAGGATCCCTGACCGTGACGGCCAACTGTACACTGTCCGTGAAGGAGATATGCTTTCCACCATCGCCCGCAAGTACAGTCCTTCCCTAGGATGGAAGACTCTGCAGGAGATCAATGCACTGAAAAGTGAGAACATCATCGTAGGACAGCAATTGTTCATCCCCGATACTTCTTCATCCTCCATGGTCCAGCTTGCCGACGTTGCACCGATTCAATTTCAGAAGCCTGCAGTCGGTACGATCAGTTCGCTTTTCGGTCAACCTTACAAAGATCCACAGACCGGAACCACTGAACCGTTGAAGGGCATTCTGATCGTAGGGGACTATGGTTCGGCTGTTGTTGCTTCGGCAGCAGGGCAAGTAGTCGATGCAGGATATGAAGTCAAGGGACGTGGAAGGTTTGTCGTACTGAGTCATGAAGGCGGATATCGGACGAGCTATTGCCATTTGGAGAACGTCGAGGTCCGTATCGGGATGACACTCTCCAAGGGGGAGACAATCGGCTCGATCGGAACCAGTGGGACCGACTGGCAGCGTCCGACGCTGTTCTTCAGCATAGAACAATCAGGAATCGCCCTCGATCCCAATCAATTTTTCTAGACAAGCAGGCAAAGAAAAGCAAGCCGGTTCACAAGGAACCGGCTTGTTTCGTTACCTAGGCATTTTTGCCATGGCAGTGTTTGTATTTCTTTCCGCTGCCGCAAGGACAAGGATCGTTGCGTCCCACCTTCGGTTGATCCCTCCGGATGGTGATCGGTGTGGTATCCCCTCCGCCTCGGACCTGCCTCGGTCCTTGGGCTTCCGCTGCAAAGGCACCCTTTGCAGAATGGGATTCGACCGTCCTTCTCGGGGCTTCGCGACGTTGATAGGATTGTTCGGGTCTGGTGATTTGTACCCGAACCAGGGTTTCCGCCATGAAATGTTTGATGTTCTCCAACATCTCGGTGAAAATCTCGAAGCCTTCCACCTTGTACTCCACCAAAGGATTTTTCTGGGCGTATGAGCGCAGTCCCACTGCGTCGCGCAGATCCTCCAATGCGGTGAGATGGTCCTGCCAGCGCAGGTCTACCTGGCGAAGATAGTTGAACCGCAAGAAGTCGTTGAAGGGTTTTTCCCCGGTAAGTGCTACCTTGTCGTCAATTTCCTTGTTGATGCTTGAGCGCAGGATTTCCTTGTACTGTTCCTTGGTCGCCTCAGGATCGAGCATCTCTACAGTCAAATGGAAAGTCGCTAAAATCTGTTCCTGGATTTTTGCACCCTTGTTCTCTTCCTTGTTGTCCGAGAATACCGAATCGACGATTTCATCGCTCATTTCCAGACAAATCGCCCGTACTCGTTCAAGCAGATGGTCGTCGCTGAGAATCGTATCCCGTTCACTATACAGGTAATTGCGCTGTTCATTCAGTACATCATCATAGTCCAACAGGTGCTTTCTGATCTCAAAATTCCGGTCTTCTACGCGACGTTGCGCTTTTTCAATTGCATTGGAAAGCATCTTGTGCTCAATGGGCTCACCGTCCTGCATGCCGATACGTCCCAAGATACCACGGAGATTTTCCGAAGCGAAGAGTCGCATCAAAGGATCTTCGAGTGATACGAAGAACCTACTGGTGCCCGGGTCTCCCTGGCGGCCCGAACGTCCGCGCAACTGATTGTCGATACGCCTGGATTCATGCCGTTCGGTACCCAGGATGTACAGACCTCCCAATGCCTTGACTTCCTCGTAATCCTTTCTCCACGCTGGAAGCACTTGTTCAATGGCTTTGGCCATCTCCTCAGCCGGTGCATCGCTTCCGCATATTTTGCGGGCGCGGGCTTCCAGGCTTCCTCCGAGTTTGATGTCGGTTCCACGGCCAGCCATGTTGGTGGCGATGGTCACAGCGCCCTTGGCGCCGGCTTCCTCAATGATCAAGGCCTCACGGGCATGGTTCTTTGCATTGAGAACCTCATGCCTGATGCCCATCTTACGAAGCAATACGGAAATCAATTCACTCTTTTCGATGCTGATCGTACCGACCAGGATGGGTTGACCGGTTTTGTGGACTTGCTCGATTTCATCGCAGATGGCCTTGAACTTGAACTGCTCGTTGAAATACACCAAATCCGGGAAGTCCTTGCGGATGACCGGACGGTTGGTCGGGATGACGACGACATCGAGTTTGTAGATTTTCAGGAATTCAGGAGCTTCGGTATCTGCAGTACCGGTCATGCCGCTGATCTTGTCGTACATGCGGAAGAAATTCTGGAAGGTGATGGTGGCCAAGGTCTTGTTCTGGCCGAGGATCTTGATCTTTTCCTTCGCCTCGATCGCCTGATGCAGACCGTCACTGTACCGTCTTCCATGCAGGATGCGTCCGGTGAATTCGTCAACGATCTGCACCTGCCCATCGGATACCACGTAATCGACATCCAGATGGTACAGTCTGAGTGCTTTCACCGCCTGGGTGACATAATGCACGTACTCGAAATTCTCGTCTGCATAGATGGAACCCTGGATGATGTGGTATTTGTTCAGCAACTCCTCTATGTGGGTCATGCCCTGGTTGGTGAAAGACACCTTCTTCTGTTTCTCATCCAGCTTGTAGTCGCCGCGTTCCTCGAAAACCGGGGCATTGCGGTCGAAGCGTGCAAGCGGATCGGGTTCATAGTAATCATCGGTCTCCGGGTTCTTTTCACATTCCACCAGGAAGGAAGCGATCTTCTCCGCCCCGGTCACTTGGGCTGAATCATCTTCACTCTGTCCGCTGATGATCAACGGGGTCCGGGCCTCATCGATCAGGATTGAGTCGATTTCATCGATGATGCAGTAATGGTGCTTGGGTTGGATTTTTTCCTCGGCCGACCACTTCATGTTGTCCCGCAGGTAATCGAAACCGAATTCATTGTTCGTTCCATAGGTTACGTCTCTGCTGTAGGCGCGCCGTTTGGCCTCGTTGTCCATATCCGAAAGAATGACGCCTACCGAAAGGCCGAGGTATTCATAGATCGGCCCCATCCACGAAGCATCACGTCCAGCCAGATAATCGTTGACCGTTACGATGTGTACACCTTTGCCTTCAAGGGCATTCAAATAGGCTGCAGGTACGCAGGTGAGCGTCTTTCCTTCACCGGTTTTCATCTCCAGGATCTTGCCTTGGTGCAGGACGACGGCTCCCATGATCTGCACATCATAGTGACGTTCTCCCAGGACTCGTTTCGCGGCTTCCCGAGCCAGAGCGAATGCTTTGGGCAACAGCTCTTCCAAGCCGGTACCCTGTGCAATCTGTTCCTTGAAACGCGAGGTTTGTTCGGGAAATTGCTCAGGTGCGAGCGCTTGTGCCCACGATTCCTCCTGATTCACCTTTTCCACCAGAGGGTAGAGGGAGCGGAGATCTTTTTCTTGTTTTGTTCCGAATAGTTTGGTAAATAATGAGGTA
>NZ_JBFWIJ010000035.1:0-28491 GCF_050256055.1 Sphaerochaeta sp.
GCCGGCCCGGTGGCCACAGCAGGGTGGACACACCCGTTCCCATCCCGAACACGGAAGTTAAGCACCCTCACGCCGATGGTACTACGGTTTGCCGTGGGAGAGTAGGTAGCCGCCGGGCCCCTTTTTTGCAATTCGCCGGGTGACCGGTTTGATATACATAGATGGTAGGAGGACGCTTATGCGTCCTCTTTCCGTATCCAGGAATTGCCTACCTCATAAGCTATCGGAACAATAGGATATACAGTATTTCTTGGCCATCGGTCTTGTCCAAGCCAACCCTTTTTACTATGATGGTAACAATTCATCGTTTTCTGAATATTGAGGGAATGGATATGCAAATAATGCTGGACAATCTGAAACGAACCTATGGCAGCCTGCATGCTGTCGATGGGATCAGTTTGTTCATTCCCTCAAACACCATGTATGGAATCATCGGGAAGAGTGGGGCGGGAAAATCGACGTTGGTTCGATTGATCAGCCTTTTGGAACGACCTGATGAAGGTGAAGTGTTTTTCGATGATGTCCGGGTGGATAATCTGGACAAGGATGGACTCATCCAGCGACGAAGACGCATCGGAATGATATTCCAGAATTTTAATCTTTTCTCGAGCAGGAATGCTGAACAGAATATTGCCTATCCCTTGGAGATCAACGGAGTAGCCAAAGCTGAGATCAAGGAACGGGTTGCCCGGTTGTTGAAACTCGTAGGACTGGAAGGCAGGGGAAAAGCCCCGATCAGTACGCTCAGTGGAGGTCAGAAACAACGGGTAGCCATTGCACGCGCATTGGCCACCAACCCCGATATCTTATTTTGCGATGAAGCCACCAGTGCTCTTGACCCGCAGACAACCCACTCGATTCTTTCCCTTCTGAAGGAAATCCAGCGCAAGATGTCGTTGACGGTTGTCATGATCACCCACCAGATGGAAGTGGTGCGCGATGCATGCGACCAAGTGGCGGTTCTCAATGACGGTAAAGTGGTTGAGCAAGGGTTGGTAACCGATATTTTCGCACACCCAAGCAGTGAAGTGACCAAGGAATTTCTCTCGCATTTGGTCGCTTTCGAGGAGCCGACCGACCAAATGGTGCATTGGTCCAAGAAGCATGGGGCATACACCCTGCGATTCAGGGGCGGAACCACCGATCAACCAATTCTCAGCAAAATTTCACGTCAAAGCGGCGTCGACTTCAATATTCGTGCGGGAGGTGTACAGAACGTCGGGGATATGGAAATTGGCACCATGTTGGTGGATATCAGCGGGAGTGAGGAGGAAAAGGCCAAGGCCATCGAATCTTTGCGCCAGATGGGGGTTGTTGTAGAAGAGGAGGAGACGGTATGAGCAAGCTTTGGATGTTGGTCTTTGATGCCACGCTTCAGACCTTGAGCATGGTCTTTTTCTCCACGTTGTTCTCCCTCATCCTCGGACTTCCACTGGGAATCCTGCTTTCTGCAACTTCCAGTGAGGAACAGGGAGGCATCATTCCCCACCCGATGCTCAACAATGTGTTGGGAAGAATCGTCAATGTGCTTCGATCCTTTCCCTTCATCATTCTCATGATCCTGCTGTTCCCGCTTTCCCGGCTTTTGATCGGAACAAGTATCGGTACAACCGCTACGATCGTCCCGCTGTCCATCGCGGCAGCACCGTTTGTGGCTCGAGTAATCGAGACCGCACTGAAGGAGGTGGATCCGGGGGTCGTTCAGGCCGCCCGTGCTATGGGATCCACGAATTTTCAGATTGTCCGAAAGGTGTTGATCCCTGAAGCCCTTCCTTCTTTGGTCAGTGGGGTGACCTTGACCATCATCAACCTCATCGGGTATTCAGCCATGGCTGGTGCCATCGGGGGAGGCGGTTTGGGAGATTTGGCCATACGCTACGGCTATCAACGCTTTCGAGGCGATATTATGTTCGTTGCCGTCGTCATCATTCTGGTTCTCGTTGAGATCATCCAGGTGATAGGCAACAAGATCAGCGCCAAGCTCATCGCCCGTCGCTGAACACAAACGTGCATACCTCTCGCCGTGTGGGGAGAGAAGGAGTAACCGTATGAAGAAAATTTTGAGTATCGCCCTCATCCTCTTGCTGGCAACAACGTTGTTTGCAGCCGGTACCAAGGAAGAATCCACCTCCAAGACCATTGTCGTAGGAGCCACCCCGGAACCCCATGCCGCATTCCTCAACCTGGTGGTTGATGATCTTGCCAAACAGGGATATACCCTCAAGGTGCAGGAATTCACCGACTACGTGACTCCCAATGAAGCGCTCGAGAGCGGGGAGTTGGATGCCAACTTCTTCCAACATATTCCCTATCTTGAATCCTTCAACAAGGAGAAGGGCTACCATCTGGTCAGTGCCGGCGGCATCCATGTCGAGCCGTTCGCCCTTTACTCCAAGAAGTACAAGGCGATTGCCGACCTTCCCAATGGGGCAACCATCGCCATTCCGAACGATCCCACCAATGAAGGGCGTGCGCTTCTGTTGCTGCAGAGTGCTGGCCTGCTGAAGCTTGGTGATGATGCCGGCTTGGAAGCAACCCCCCTGGATGTCGTCCAGAACCCGAAGAATCTCAAGTTCCGTGAGATTGAGGCGGCGAGTCTGCCCCGTGTCCTTCAGGATGTCGATGCAGCAATCATCAACGGCAACTATGCCATCCCCGCCGGCTTGATCGCCACTCGTGACGGCCTGATCGTGGAAGGTGCCGACAGCCCGTATGTGAACGTGGTCGCCGTCAAGGAAGGTCGTCAGAACGATCCTGCCATCGTTGCTCTGGTCAAGGCGCTGCATGGGCAGAAGATCAAGGACTATGTGGCCGAGCACTACACCAATGGTGAAGTCGTCCTGGTTGACAAATAACGAACATTTCTTGTCTGTATCCTCCTGGCTTCGGTCGGGAGGATTTTTTTAACTGCATGTGTATGCATTATGATAGGGCAATATCGAAAAAATATGCATAAATATTGACAAATACTGCATAAATATGTAAAGTAGACCGATATAGTATCGGAGGCACATATGAAATCATTGAAGGGACGCAGCTTTTTGACGCTCAAGGACTACAGCAGCGAGGAAATACTTGCCTTGTTGCAGCTGTCCATTGATCTGAAAGCGAAGAAGAAAGGGAAAGCCGTAGCTGCCAAGTTGGAAGGTAAACTGCTTGCAGGGAAGAACATTGTTCTGATATTCGACAAGAGTTCCACCCGTACCCGTTGTTCCTTTGAGGTTGCCGCCTTCGATGAAGGGGCCCAGGTCACCTTCCTTACCAACAGCCAGATGGGCAAAAAAGAGTCCATCGAGGATACCGCAAAGGTGCT
Source organism: Sphaerochaeta sp. (assembly GCF_050256055.1). NCBI lineage: Bacteria > Pseudomonadati > Spirochaetota > Spirochaetia > Spirochaetales > Sphaerochaetaceae > Sphaerochaeta > Sphaerochaeta sp. The sequence goes on from NZ_JBFWIJ010000035.1 coordinate 3,314, forward strand.
GGGAAGGTTGTATGACGGAATAGAGTACCGGGGTTTTTCCCCACAGATCATCCGTGAGATTGCCCTGCATGCCGCAGTTCCCGTCTACAACGGTCTGACCGATGATGACCACCCCACCCAGGTGCTTGCTGATGTCATGACTGCCATGGAGCATACCGGCAAGGCTCCCCATGCATTGAAGTTTGCCTATATAGGGGATGGCAGAAACAATGTTTCCAATGCGCTGATGATCGGAGCAGCCAAACTGGGTATGGAATACCGTATTGCAGCCCCAAAGGAATTGTTTCCTTCCAAACAACTGCTTGATGAGCTTGCTCCTGCAGCCCAGGCAAGCGGAGCAAAGATTTCGTTCACCACCGATCCTGTTGAAGCGGTGAAGGGTGTGGATGTCATCTATACCGATGTTTGGGTGTCGATGGGAGAGGAAGACAAGACGGAGGAGCGCATCGCATTGCTCAAAGATTATCAGGTCACCATGGATCTTTTGAAAGCCAGTGGAAATGATGCGGTTCTGTTCGAGCATTGTCTCCCGTCGTTCCATGACCTGCATACCAGCGTAGCCCAGCAGATCCATGAGCAGTTCGGTTTGACAGAATTGGAAGTCACCGATGAAGTATTCCGCAGCAAGCATTCCGTGGTCTTTGATGAGGCGGAAAACCGCATGCATACGATCAAGGCGGTGATGGTGGCAACCCTTGCTGATATCCTGTAGGGTATCGCAAGTGTTGCACCTGTCATTCATGTATTTTGTCTGTTGCATCGGCTGTTTTCGGTGGGGTTGCTCCGTGGTGGATCATTTTATCGTAGCATTGTGACTCTAATGTGTCATAATGACTCAATTGGGGTTCAGCTTCTCGGACTGGGGTATCGGATTGCCCCAGTCTCTTCGTATGTTCATAGTCGTATGTAAAAATATTTCTTGTTTAAAAACTATATAAATCAATAAATAGAAAAGAAATAGCTTCCAATTTCAAAATGGTGATAAACTTGGCACGCTTGTTGCAACTATATTGTCGAACCCCGAAAGGGATGAAACAGAACATTACAGAACACGGAGGTGTACTATGAAATATCTTACAAAGCGTGATTACAATTCCCCGATGGTGTCAGCCTTTGACTCGCTGTTCAACGACATGCTCGGCGATTGGGGCTTGTACCCTTCCAGGATGCCCGCTGTCGACATTGCTGAAACGGATGATGCCTATATCCTGGAAGCGGAACTTCCCGGGTACAAGCAGGAGGAAGTGAAGGTAAGTGTTGAGAAACATGTGCTGAAGCTCAGTTCGACCAAGCAGACCAAGAAGGAAGAGAAAGACAAGAAGCATCTTGTTTCCGAACGTTGCTACCAATGCTTCGAGCGTTCCTTCACCCTGCCTGAGGATGTGAACGAGGGGCAGATCGAAGGCGAATTCGCTGATGGAATCCTTAAGCTTACCCTTCCCAAAATGGAAGTGGCTAAACCGAAGGCCATTGAAGTAAAAATTAAATAATAGTGGTTGAACAACCATCCTGTACCTGCAAGGCCCCGTGAGAACGGGGCTTTTGCAGTCTTACCAGGAGTGTATCAATTTCCGATAGAATCCGACTGCATGGTCGATGTTATCCAGACTTATCCGTTCATCCGGTGCATGCATACGCTGTACCTCACTCTTTTCCATCCTGGCCGGAGTGAACCGATAGATTGCATCACAGAGGTGCTGGTACTTCCTGGCATCGGTTGCCCCGAGCATCAGGTACGGTGCGACCAAGGCATCGGGAAAACAGCTTTGGATGGTTTGTTTGATGCACATGAATGCAGGATCATCAACCCGACTGACATTGGAGGGAGGGGTGAAGCGGAGGATCCGTATCTGGATCGAGGGGTCCTTGAGGACCTTGTGCATCCATGCCACAACCTTCTGTGGCGTATCATCGCCCAACAACCGTATATTCACTTGGGCTTTTGCTTCTTGTGCTATGACATTACTTTGGTCGCTCGCATGGATGACCGTAGGGACTACGGTGGTCCGAATGAGTGCATTCAAGGTTGGGCTCTTGCTGAATACGGCAAAAAGCAGATGCTTGGTCAATGTCAGGTTCAGGAACAGGAGGCTGTAGGCGAACGGGCCTTCCTTGCCCAGATGGGTGAGCATCTGCTTCACCGGATACGTGATGAAGCGGTGCATCTGCTTTTGTTCCAGAATTGCCAGCGCCCTGCTCAGGCTTCCCAATGCAGTGGGAAATGCCGGCGTGGAAGAATGGCCGGCCGAACGCTTGGTCGAAAGCTCAAGATCAAGATATCCCTTTTCCGCAATTCCCACCACTGCGATACTCTGGGAGAACCCTTCGATGTAGCGTTCGCTGACCACTCCCCCTTCATCAAGAACCAGGGAAAACCGAATATTCTGTCGTTCAAAGTAGGCAGCGATGCTGCTTGCCCCTTGTTCAAGACTATTGCATTCCTCATCGCAGCCAAAGGCTACGTACCAGGTCCGCTTGCTTCCGGTTTGCGTTTCCAAGCGTGTTTCGAAAGCCTGAAGGATGGTTACCACCTGCAGTTTGCAGTCAAAACTGCCTCTCCCCCAGAGATACCCGTCTTCGATGATGCCCGAGAAGGGTGGATGGCTCCATTGGCTTTCTTGGACCGGAACAACATCCAGATGGGCGGTCAGCAAAGCGGGTTGCAAACCGGAATCCGTCCCTTCAAATCGGTAAACGAGATTATGCGACCCCACTCCTTCGGTGATTCTGTGGCTTTCGCAGCGTGGGTAGGATGCGGCAAGCAATGCGCCGAGGTTGTCGAATGCAGACCAGTCGGTCTCTTCGCTCTGCATCCTGGATATGGTCGGACAGCCGACCGCTTGGGACAACACCTGTCTTGCCCGGCTTTCCTCAATAGGTGCGGTTTGCGGCGCTGATGAACGGTTGTGCTCCCTCAGCACGAAGGTTCTGATGAGCATGAATAGGGTGATAGCCAGTAAAAGTATGCAAAGCATTAGGAAAACCATGGTGAATCTCCAAATCCGTTCTAGTGTTTTTTACAGTATAATGCTATATTGTAAAGCAACAAAAGTGTTTTCATACGGTTGGGAGAACCATTGCATGCCCAAGAAGATAGATCATGAAGAGCGAAAGGAAAAAATCCTGCAGACTGCACTGAAGGTGTTTGCCAGGGAGGGGTACCGCGATTCGAACCTCTCCTTGATCGCCACCGAATGTGGTATCTCGCGGCCTACGATCTATCAGTATTTCAAGGACAGGGAAGAAATCTATTACTATGCGGTAAAACTCGTAACCGGGCGTATGTTCAACAAATACGCCACCTATGCATGGTCGACCGACCAGACTTACATCGACCGGATCAAGAATATCTGCATGGACATCATGCAGACGGCCAGCGAGCATGACGGGGAGCTCACCAGCTTGGTGGATGTCATGCTGCAGATGAAAAAGGAAGGGCGCGATTTCAATGAGATCGTCCTGCGGCGTACGGCCAAGCTCACCATTCTTTTCAAACGCCTCCTGAGGATGGGGATCAAGGAAGACGATATCGTCGAATGCGATGTCAACAAGGTCGCTGATCATCTGTTGCTGCTACTCGAATCCTCCTGTTTTCAGGTTGCATTCCTCGATACCTTCGACATGCAGCTTTCCAAGCAACTGGTCGGTACTTATCTCGATTTCTATCGGAAGACCGACGTTCCTAGCCGATAACGACAAACCTCACTATATTTGTACTGTACAGGATACGTGGCCCGTTATGGGTCAGGTTGCTTCATACCTGAAGGTGAGGAGTACCCATGAATATTGATAAAATGACGATCAAATTGCGCCAGGCAATCGGCGATGCCGATATACTGGCCAATGAAAAAGGAAATGCAGAGATTGCCACCGAGCATCTGCTGTTAGCCTTGCTTGCCCAGAAGGAAGGCTTGCTGCCGCCGCTCTTGGAGCGCGTTGGTGTGCCCGCTCGGATGGTGACGACCAGGCTTGAGGAATTGGTGGACAAGCTTCCGAAAGCCTATGGGGGGAATGCCCAGCGTTCCCTTTCCGCCCAGCTTGGGAACCAGTTGTATGCAGCCGACAAGATAGCCGGTGAATTCAAGGACCAATACCTGAGCGCCGAGCATGTGCTGCTTGCCATTCTCGACGATGATTCGCAGGCCGGCAAGGCACTTAAGAACCTTGGAGTCACCAAGGACGCGATCATGCAGGCATTACAGTCCATCCGGGGGAACCAGACGATCCAGAGCGAGGATCCCGAAAGCCGGTATCAGGCTTTGGAGAAGTACTGCAAGGATATGACGCAATTGGCCCGGCAGGGGAAACTCGACCCGGTGATCGGTCGTGACGAGGAAATCCGGCGGGTGATGCAGGTCCTTTCCAGGAGGACGAAGAACAACCCGGTGCTGATCGGGGAACCCGGTGTCGGAAAGACCGCTATTGTCGAGGGGCTTGCCTTACGTATTTCCTCCGGCGATGTCCCGGAATCCCTGAAGAACAAACGAATTCTCAGTTTGGATGTCGGTTCCTTGGTCGCCGGTGCGAAATTCCGCGGCGAATTCGAGGAACGGCTCAAGGCTGTAGTCAAGGAAGTGACCTCCAGCGAAGGCTTGATCATTCTGTTCATTGATGAACTGCACACCATCGTGGGGGCTGGGGCAAGCGAGGGCTCGACGGATGCTTCGAATCTGATAAAACCAGCCTTGGCCCGGGGAGAGTTGCATGCCATCGGAGCGACGACGCTGGATGAATACCGCAAATACATCGAGACCGACAAGGCTTTGGAACGCCGGTTCCAACCGGTGTTTACGAAGGAGCCTTCGGTGGAGTCGACCATTGCAATTCTTCGCGGATTGAAGGAACGCTATGAAGTCCATCACGGGGTGCGCATCAAGGATGAGGCATTGGTGGCCGCCGCAACGTTGAGCAATCGATACATCACCAACCGTTTTCTTCCTGATAAAGCCATCGACTTGGTTGACGAGGCTGCAAGTCAGTTAAAGATGGAGATCGAGAGCCAACCCGAGCAACTGGATCAGATCGAACGCAAGATCCTGCAACTGAATATCGAGGATCAGGCGTTGTCACGGGAGACCGACAAAGCAAGCGCAGACCGATTGGAGAAGCTGCACAAGGAGCTTGCCGAATTGAAGGGCAAGCGTGATGCCATGCATCTGCAATGGGGGAATGAACGTTCGGTCATCGCCAAGCTTCGTGAGAACAAGGCAAAACTGGAGCAGTTGAAGCTTGAGGAACAGCATGCCGAACGGGACGGGGATCTTGCAAAAGCCGCCCAGATCAAGCACGGCCAAATTCCTGAGCTCGCCAAGGAAATCCAGAAGATGAGCGAGCAGCTTGCTTCCGTGCAGACCGAAGGGAAGCAGATGCTCCGAGAGGAGGTCAGCGAGGATGACATTGCACGCATCGTCAGCAATTGGACAGGCGTTCCGGTTTCCAAGATGAAGGGAAGTGAGATGCAGAAATACCTGCATCTGGAAGAAGCGCTCTCCGAGCAGGTGGTAGGTCAGAAGCAGGCCATTACTGCGATCAGCAATGCCATCAGACGCAATAAGGCGGGAATCGGTGATGAGCATCGTCCGCTCGGTACGTTCCTCTTCGCCGGTCCTACCGGAGTGGGGAAGACCCTGCTTGCCAAGGTGCTTGCCCAACTGCTGTTTGATGATGAGAAAGCCCTCACCCGTATCGATATGAGCGAATACATGGAGAAGTTCTCCGTAAGCAGACTCATCGGAGCTCCTCCGGGGTACGTCGGGTACGATCAAGGCGGCCAATTGACCGAAGTGGTCAGACGTCGGCCTTTTTCTGTCATTCTTTTCGATGAGATCGAGAAAGCGCATCCTGATGTCTTCAATGTCCTGTTGCAGTTGCTCGATGACGGAAGGCTCACCGACGGACAGGGGAGAGTGGTTGATTTCACCAATACGATCATCATCATGACCAGCAATCTGGGAAGCCAGCAGTTGTTGTCCGCCGAGAGCCATGAACAAGGGGAGAAGCTGGTCAGGGAAATCATCCACGCTTCCTTCAAGCCTGAGTTCATCAACCGGTTGGACGAGATCATCATCTTTGAATCGCTGGGTGGGGATCAGATCAGAAAAATCGTCACCCTGCAACTCCAGCAGTTGGCCAAGCGGTTGGAAAAACGGGGATTCGCACTTTCTTGGGACAGTGAGGTGGTCGATGCTCTTTATACGGAGGGCTATGATCCTCTTTTCGGAGCGAGACCAATCAAACGAGCCGTACAACGGATGGTCGAGAATCCGCTTTCGGTACAATTGCTTGGAGGAACGTTCAATCCAGGAACTACCATCCATCTTTCGATGCGTGGTTCACAGGTGGTCTTCACGGTTCTGTAAGAGCGCTTGATAGTCGGCGAGTGTGTCGATGTCCAGGATGTATGCCTGGTCATCGACATGTATCAGCTGGATTTCATAGTCCTTCAGCAGGGAGTGCATCGCAAAGGGTGGCTTTTGAGCCTTGATGAGCGCAAGGAATGCGGCATCCAGATACACAGGATGTCCCAGCGCATGATGGAAGCAAGGCCGAGCCAACGGTTTGTCGATCTGTTCGAGCAACAGTCGGTAATGCCGGGCCTCGATGAGCGGCATATCCGCCAGCGAGATGAAGAACGATTCCCCGGCAGCAAGATGACGGGCTCCGATGAGCGTGGAACTGCCTTGCCCCAGCGTATAATCCACGTTTCGTACAACCTTCAATGCTGGGCATGCAAGGTCCTTGATCGCATCTTCCACCGCTTCAGATCTAAAACCGGTGACTACCACCGTGGACAAGCCGGCGAGTAGGGATTGTTCGGTTGCGTGATGGATGATTGTTGAATTTTGGTAAGGAAGCAGCAACTTTTTCCCTGCACTGCGGGTTCCGAGTCCTGCTGCCAACAAGAGATTTTGCATGCACCTTCCTTGAGTGAGTATTCCAAACGTATTATACTCCAAGCCATTATGATTGCCACCTATTTCAATGCATTCACCGTTATTCTCGGTTCCCTGTTGGGTTTGCTGCTCAAGAACAAACTCAAAGCATCCTATCAGGAAGTGGTGTTTACTGCTTCCGGGCTCATTTCATTGGTCATCGGAATATCCATGACGATGCAGACCGGCTCATATCTGATTCTCTTGTTTTCGGTTGTGCTCGGGGGCTTTCTCGGGTATTTCCTGCATATTGAAGAGAGAATCATGGGGATTGGCAGCTGGTTGGAACGCAAGCTGAGCCGTGGAAAAGGTAATGAACAGAGTGCACGAAATTTTGCGTTGGGTTTTCTCAATGCATCGTTGCTTTTTTGCAGCGGGGCGATGACCGTGGTGGGATCCATCCAAGCCGGTACCACCGGTGATTATCAATTGATTCTGGTAAAATCGATCATGGACGGGTGTATGGCGATCATCTTCAGCTCGATTTATGGGCCGGGGGTCATGGCAAGTGCCTTGTTCATTCTGGTGTATCAGGGATTCTTCACCTTGGCCGGTGGTGCCATAGCCCCGGTTCTTGGAGACAGTGGCATTACCGAGCTTGCTGCAGTAGGCGGGGTGCTGATCCTTATGATCGGATTGAGCCTGCTTGATCTGAGAAAGAGCAAGACGGGAAATTTTCTTCCTGCCATGATCATTGCTCCGTTGCTGGCAATGGCGGCCCCTACGGTCAGGAACGTTCTTTCCGGGTTCGGTTTCTGAGAGATTGTTTGCGCAGATACGGCAAAAACGATTTGAGGATGATCAATTCCTCTTCATTCAAATCCTCGATCATCGCTGACAATTGCTTCTTCTGCTGAGGAAGATTTTCTGCCACTTCCTCTTCTTCGTTGTCCTTGTAGTCAAATCCGTATTCCAGCTGATTCAGATTGAGTCCCGTAAGCTTGGAAATTTTCATGAGGACTTTCATCGGAGGCCTGCGATCGGTATGGATCCAACTGGACAAAGTGCTGCGCTTTACTTCCAACATGGAAGCCAATTCAACCACGCTCGGTGATTGCAGCAGGAGTATGACTCGTTCCCAGAAAGTTTGCATGCTATGAATATAGCAGTGGAGTAAGGCAAATGACGAATAATTGTCATTTCCAAAGGAAAAAAAGTAGAACAATTTGTATTCATTTCTCGCTCATCGGGTTACATCATCCTTGATGACGAAAAAATGTCACCTCAGAAGCGAGGTGACAAGGATTTGTCGTCATGTACGGTTCAACGGCGTTTCATGGCATCCTCGAGCGCGGTGTCTTCCTCGGTATCCTTTTCGACCGGACAGCTTTCAACCTGCCATATCTCCTTTGCATATTGGGCGATGGTACGGTCGCTGGAGAACTTGCCTGATGCAGCGATGTTCAACACGGCCCGCCGGTTCCACTCGCTGCGGTCATTGGTGTACAAATCCCTGGCAGCTCGATGCGCTTCACTGTACATGCCCAAGTCAGCGAAGTGATAATAGCGATCACCTTCTTCGAACAGGCTTCTGCGAAGTGGTTCAAAGATGTTCGGTTCGTTCACATTGAAGTAGCCGCTGAACAACAGATCGATTACAGCCTTGATCCGAGTATCGGCCATGACGGTTGCATAGGGATTATATGTCAGGCTGAGTTTTGCAATCTCCTCTTCGGTGTTGCCGAAAATGAACATGTTTTCCCGTCCCACTTCTTGTGCTATTTCCACATTCGCTCCGTCCATCGTTCCGATGGTGAGAGCCCCGTTGCACATGAACTTCATGTTGCCCGTACCGGAGGCCTCTGTACCGGCTGTGGAAATCTGTTCGGAAAGATCCGTGGCAGGAATGATCATCTCAGCCATCGAGACCCGATAATTGGGCATGAAATGAATGGATAGCCTGTCCTTTGCAACCGGATCGGCATTGATCACCTTGGCCAGATTGTTGATCAGCTTGATGATCAGCTTTGCATTCACATAGCCCGGGGCAGCCTTGCCACCGAAGAGGAAGGTAGTGTGTTCCATCTGTTTGGTAGCGTCCCCACCGGTCTTCAGGTCCTGATAGATCAACAGGATGTTCAGTGCATTGAGCAACTGTCGTTTGTATTCATGGATACGCTTGACCTGGACATCGAAAAAGGAATTCGGGTCGATCAGCAGGTTGCTGTCCTTCTTCAGGAAGGCGGCAGCCCGTACTTTGTTGTCCTGCTTGATCTTCTGGAAGTCAAGAAGGAAGTTGGCATCGGTGCTGAAGGGTGCAAGTTTGGAAATCTGGCTGAAGTCGGTGATCCAACCATCCCCGATTGCGCTTTTGATTAGGTCGGCAAGCTTTGGGTTGGAAGCGAGAAGCCACCTGCGTTGGGTGATGCCGTTGGTCTTGTTGTTGAACCGGTCGGCGAAGATCAGGTTGAACTGCGGGAACATGGACTTCTTCAAAAGTTGTGAGTGCAGCTCGGCGACGCCGTTGGTGCTGTGGCTTCCGATAATGGCCAGATTGGCCATACGGACCTGCTTGGGGTTGGTTTCCTCGATGATGCTGATCTTCCCCAGCATCTGCGGCTGGAGCGGGAAGTAGGAAACGGCCTCCTGGAGGAACCGGTGGTTGATTTCGTAGATGATCTGCATGTGTCTGGGAAGGATTTTCTGCAGCATCGGCAGCGACCACTTCTCCAAAGCTTCCGGCATGAGGGTGTGATTGGTATACCCCAAGGTCTTGACGGTTACCTTCCAGGCCTCGTCCCAATCCATGTATTCCTCGTCCAAAAGGATTCGCATCAATTCAGGGACTGCAAGGGACGGGTGCGTGTCATTAAGCTGGATGGCTGCATATTCGGGCAATTTGCTCCAACTTTGCTTTTCCCGCTTGAATCGACGGATGATGTCGGCCAGTGAGCAGGCGACAAAGAAATACTGTTGCTTGAGCCTGAGCTCTTTGCCCATATAGAGCGTATCATTGGGATAGAGTACCTGACTAAGATTCTCCGCCGTAATCTTTGAGCGTACCGCCTCGGTATAGTCGCCATCGTTGAACTCATGGAAATTGAATTCCTCCGGACTTTTCGCCGACCAAAGCCGGAGTGTGTTCACCGTCTTGCAGCCGTACCCGATGATCGGCGTGTCATACGCCACACCATGGACGATTTCCGATCCAGTCCACTTGAAGTTGTCCCTGCCGTGTTCATGGATGACCTGGACATCACCGCCGAATTGAACGGGGTAGACCACATCCGGGCGATGGATTTCCCAGGGATTCCCATCCCTGAGCCAGTTGTCGGGTTGTTCGACCTGCCAGCCGTTTTTTATTTGTTGGCGGAAAATTCCGTAATTATAACGGATGCCGTATCCATAGGCGGGAATCTCCAACGTGGCGAGGGAGTCGAGGAAACAGGCGGCCAATCTGCCGAGTCCTCCGTTGCCCAGACCAGCATCCGGTTCTACTTCACACAGTTCCTCGTAGGTGTATCCCAAGGAGGAGAGGGCCTGTCTGACCTCTCCCTCGATCCCGAGGTTGATGATGTTATTCGTCATGGCGCGGCCCATGAGGAACTCTAGGGAAAGATAATAGACCCGTTTCGCTCCCTGCTGGCGTTGGGTTGCACGACTCTTGTTCCATTGGTGGATGATACGGTCACGGACCGTCAGGGCAAGGGCTGTATAACGTCCTGCTTGTGTGGTATGATAAATATCAGCGTCCTGGCTGTATTTCAGGTGTTCTGCAAAATCCTGGGCAAGATCCTGTGTAGTATGGCCAAAACGAGTTTTTTGTTGGTTCTTCATGGGAACTCCTTGTAGTATTTTGTACAACTAACTCGGTTTAACTATATAAGATAGAGGGCGTCTGGGCAACTGGTCGAACTTTTTGAGTAATCGTATCGAGCGCTATTGACAAAAAGTACGCACTCTGGTAAGTTTGCTTCTGCATGTTGCAGGTTGGTACGCTCGTGGATTACCTGTGATGTGGCCGACGCCCTTGTAGCTCAGTCGGTAGAGCACCACCATGGTAAGGTGGGGGTCAACGGTTCAAATCCGTTCGAGGGCTCTTTTTTTATCCCCTTCCGGTTTAGTAGGATGGGTAGAGGTGAAACCTCACCGAGGAGCATGAAATGGGTGATGCCAAGAAGAAAGGTCCAGTGGAGAAAATTGCACTCCAGTGCACCGAATGCAAGCAAAAGAACTATACCACCGAGAAAAATCGGAGAAATACTCAAGGTAAGCTTGAGTTGAACAAGTATTGTCCGTTTGAGCGCAAGCATACCTTGCACCGCGAGACAAAGATTAAATAAGGTAGATTCGATCGAGAAGCAAATAGGCCAATAGCTCCAATTGGTAGAGCGCTGGTCTCCAAAACCGGATGTTGAGGGTTCGAGTCCTTCTTGGCCTGTCTGCTTCTCGATCATTATTCCTACAAGGAGCCTTCCATGAAGAAGTTTTTAAAGTATTTCAAGGAGTCGCACCAGGAGCTGAAGAAGGTTGTCTGGCCCTCCCGTGAAGCTGTCATTTCTTCCACTAAGGTTGTGCTTGTCTCTACTGTCCTTATCGCAGTGTTCCTTGGGTTGGTGGATTTCATCCTGCTCAAGGGCGTTTTGTTCATCCTATAAGGCGGCGACATGGCAAAGGGCTGGTACGTAGTACATACCTATTCTGGATATGAACAGAAGATAGAGCGAATCATCAACAAGATGCGCGAGACCGATATGGACTTCGCGCTTGTTTGCACTGATGTCAAGGTTCCTTTCGAAACGGTCGTTGAGGTCAAGGACGGCGCTCGGCGGGACGTGAAGCGGAAGATTCTTCCCGGTTATATCCTTGTTGAGCTCGATTTGCCTGAGAATAGCTGGAAAACCTGGTGTTCGCAGATCAAGCGGATCCAAGGGGTCACCGGTTTCGTTTCCTCAAGCGACAGTGTAAAACCGCAGCCACTTTCCGCCGGTGAGGTGAAAAGCCTCTTTCAGAAAACCGGCGACCTTCCCGCAGAAAAGGTCTTCAAACCGAAGCAATCCTTCTCCGTTGGCGAACAGGTCCGCATTATCGATGGTCCATTCGACTCCTTCACCGGCGTCATTGAAGAAGTCAACCTGGAAAAGGCCCGGATGCGGGTCAGTGTTGGAATTTTTGGACGCTCCACTCCGGTTGAGGTGGATTTCCTGCAAGTAGAAAAGATTCTATAGTCGTCTTCGGGACTGGACGGCTATACGAGAGTTTTCTGATTTTTTACAACCGAGTCCTTTTGTGTGTGATTACTCCCTCATGCCTGCATGAGGTGGGAGCCTGATCGTATGACAGGCGTTACGACCAGCGCGAAATCAGAATTATCCGCCAACTTAGGCGGGATTATCGCGTAAGGAGAGAAACATGGCAAAGAAAAAGGTAACTGCAGTCATCAAATTGCAGTGCCCTGCCCAGAAGGCTACGCCGGCGCCCCCGATCGGACCCGCGCTCGGTCCTCATGGTGTCAGTGCCCCCAAGTTTGTCCAGGAGTTCAATGACAAGACCAAGAGTTATGAACCCGGACTCATTCTTCCCGTCATCATTACCGTTTATGCTGACAAGAGCTTCACGTTCATCCTGAAGACTCCTCCTGCCGCTGTACTCATCAAGAAGGCTCTCGGCCTTGCAAGCGGTAGCGGAAGTCCCAACAAGGTGAAAGTCGGCAAGCTCTCACAGGCACAGCTGACTGAAATTGCAAAGACCAAATTGGAAGACCTCAACGCCAACGACCTTGAGGCTGCCAAGAAAATCATTGCAGGAACCGCCCGTAGCATGGGCGTAGAGGTGGAGCAGTAAGATGAAACACGGAAAGAATTATCGCGAAAGTATCAAGAAAGTCGACCGTGAGAAGCTGTACACCTTCGAGGAAGCCGCTGCCTTGGTCAAGGAAATTGCCTTTGCAAAATTCGACGAGACTGTTGAGATTTCTGTAAAGCTTACCTTGAAAAAGAGCCAGAGCGTCCGTGATACGGTTGTCCTTCCCAATCAATTCTCCGCCCAGAAGCGTGTACTCGTATTCGCAAAGGGAGAGAAAGCCGAGGAAGCCCGTCAGGCTGGTGCCGCATTTGTAGGCGACGACGACCTGATCGAGAAGATCCGCGGCGGCTGGATGGATTTTGATGTGGCTGTCGCCACTCCTGACATGATGAAGGACGTAGGTCGTCTCGGTCCCATCCTGGGAAGAAGGGGCTTGATGCCCAACCCCAAGACCCAGACCGTCACCTTCGACATCAAGGGTGCTCTTGCCGAGCTCACCAAGGGACGTGTCGAGTTCCGCTCTGATAAGACCAATGTCATTCACCTTCCCATCGGAAAGATTTCCATGGATCCGGCCAAGGTCAGCGAAAACGCCAAGTCCGTCGTCAAGGAAATCGTCCGCAAGAAGCCTTCAGATGCCAAGGCTGACTTCGTAGTCAGTATCGCCCTTTCTTCTTCCATGGGTCCGGGCGTCCGGGTCAATGTGAAGGATATGACGGCTTCGGTATAAGAGGAGATGCACACTATGGATTACAAGACTCGTATTACCCCTGCCAAGGAAGAGGCCGTCAAGGCTTTGAAGGATGAGTTCAGCCAGTACACCGGGTATATCTTCACTGATTACCGTGGTATGACGGTTGAACAGATCACTGCACTGCGCAGAACCTTGATGAAAAAGGATGCTGCGTACCGTGTCGTGAAGAACCGGTTTGCCAAGATTGCTTTGGCTGAGCTGGACAACAAGGCTGATGATCAGCTGGTCGGCCCGACCGCCATTGCACTCGTCCGTGGGGATGAGGCCAATGTGGTAGCCAAGGAATTGTTCGCCATCGGCAAGGAAGGGGCTTCCATCCAAGTCAAGGGCGCACTGCTCGATGGAAAGTTCTTCAATTCCGAAGAGGTCGAGGCTTTCAGTAAGCTGCCGACCAAGCTCGAATTGATCGCTTCCTTGATGGGCACCATGAAGGCACCGGTACAGAAGCTGGCGGCAACGTTGCTCGCCTATGTCGAGAAGAACGGCGGCGCACCTGCTGCTGGAGAAGAGAACTAAACACAGTCTTAGTCTTCACAGGTAACCTGCTATGACTGTGTTGACAAAACTTTGTATAAGGAGAAGATAATATGGCTACTAAAGAAGAAATCTTGGAATCGATCGCAAGTATGTCCGTCATGGAAGTCGCTGACCTCATCAAAATGATGGAAGAGAAGTTCGGTGTGCAGGCTGCTGCCGCTGCTGTAGCAGCTGGTCCCGCTGCCGGTGCCGCCGCTGCCGAGGCTGTCGAGGAGCCCACTGAATTCAACGTGGTCCTCAAGGCTTGTGATCCTGCGAAGAAGATCGCTGCCATCAAGGAAGTCCGCGCCATTACCGGTCTCGGCCTGAAGGAAGCCAAGGAGCTTGTTGAGGCTGGAGACAAAGTGGTCAAGGAAAGTGTCAGCAAGGCCGACGCAGCTGCTCTCAAAGAGAAGCTCGAGGCTGCCGGCTGCACTGTCGAGGTCAAGGCGGTTGACTAATCTGATTCGGGGGAATTGGCCATCCGGCCAGTTCCCTGCTCATGTTTTTTGCAAGTGGGCTTCGGCCCGGTTCATTGAGCCACCGGATAGACACCGGTGGCCTGTTGTGTCTTTTGTTTCCCTTGTGCAAGAGGGAGTTTGTCTGTTTCTCAATTGACTTTGGAGGGTACATGATGGTTGCCAACGGCAAAGCCATAACACGCACGTACATCGGTTCTGAATTACAAGAAGTCTGTGAACTGCCCAACCTTATCGGCGTCCAGCTTGATTCCTATGAGCGATTTCTCCAGCTGGATAGGATGCGGAAAGGTTTGGGTCCGGATCCGTCGTACGGGCTGGAAGAAGTGTTCCAGTCTACATTCCCCATTGACAGTCCCAACGGTGAGATGCGTCTTGCCTACAAGGGATACGCCATCGATCTTGAGAACATCAAGTTCTCGGAATCGGAGTGCAAAAAGAAAGGTCGGTCTTTCAGTGTTCCCATCAAAGTTACGATCAGTCTTGAGTTCTCCAATGGTGAGATGAGGGAAAAAGAGATCTTCTTTGGTGATATTCCGTTGATGACCGATCGCGGTACCTTCATCATCAATGGTGCGGAACGGGTTGTGGTCAGCCAGATCCACCGCTCCCCCGGTGTCATTTTCTCCAATGAGAAAGATGTATACTCTTCCCGGATCATTCCCTATCGAGGGTCTTGGCTGGAATTTGAGATTGATGACAAGAAGCATCTGATTTTTACCAAAATTGATAGAAAGAAGCGTATCCTCGGTACGCTTTTCCTGCGTGCCATCGGTCTGGACACCCGCGAGAAGATTCTTGAGCATTTCTACAAGGGTGAGACGCTTGAACTTGCAGACGACGCCGATTTGAAGGCGAGCCTGGAAAACCGCTATCTGTACAAGGATGTGTACGCGATGGTGGAAGGCGAGAAAAAGAAAGTTCTGCGCGCCGGTGATATGCTGCACCCACATGAAATCGATGAGCTGCTCAAACTGAAGATCGATTCCATCCAGTTGGTGTCTCTTCGTGGCGAAGGGACGCTGCACAGTGATATGATCCTCAATTGTTTTGAGATTGAGGATGCCAAATATACCCGTGAAGGATTTGATGAACCTACCAAGGAAGATGTCCTTTCCCCGATTTTCTCGGTGTTGATGCCCGGCGAGATGATTGCCATCGAGCGTGCGGAAAAGGATCTTCCCGACATGTTCTTCTCCAGCCGTCGGTATGATCTTGGATCTGTCGGCCGCTATAAGTTCAATAAGAAGTTCGGTACCGGTACCGACGAGGAAGATGAGGAAGCATCCACCGATCTGACGGTGCTTACTCCCCAGGACATCGTCAATACCATGGCCTTCCTGATCAAGGTGTTCATTCGTGAGGAAAACGTCGACGATATCGACCATTTGGGAAATCGCCGTGTCCGCTCGGTTGGTGAGTTGCTCCAGAATGCACTGAAGAGCGCATTTGCCAGGATGGAACGGATTGCCAAGGAACGTATGAACCTGGAGACCGGTTCGGTCAAGCCGCAGGATCTGATCTCGATCAAGCCGATTGTGGCCGCCATCAAGGAATTCTTCGGAAGCAGCCAGCTGTCACAGTTCATGGATCAGGTCAACCCGCTTGCCGAATTGACGCATAAGAGAAGGCTGAATGCACTCGGACCCGGTGGTCTGAGTCGTGACCGTGCAGGGTTCGAGGTTCGTGACGTTCACTACACCCATTACGGTCGCATCTGTCCGATCGAGACGCCTGAAGGACCGAACATCGGTCTTATCGTCTCGTTGGCCAACTATACCCGCATCAATCGGCATGGCTTTTTGGAGACACCCTACCGTAAGGTGGCAAATGGGGTCGTATCCAAGCAGTACCGCTATCTGGATGCCAACGATGAGGAGAAATACTTCATCGCACAGGCTTCGGCATTGTTGGATGCAGACGGACATTTCAAGGACGCCGAGGTTCCCGTACGCAGAAGCGGTGACTATTCCACCAAACCCCCTGCCGAGATTAAATACATGGACGTGGATCCGAAACAGGTGCTCAGTGTCGCCGCTTCGTTGATTCCCTTCCTTGAACACGATGACGCAAACCGTGCATTGATGGGTTCGAACATGCAACGCCAGGCAGTTCCCCTTGTATTCCCGGAGACCCCCAGGGTCGGTACGGGTATGGAGGGCAAGGCAGCCTATGACAGTGGTGTTCTGCTCAAGGCCAAACGCAGTGGTACGGTTGTCTATGTAGGTTCCGACCGGGTGCTCGTACAGCCTGATGATCCCCAGATCCAAGGGGAGATCGATTCCTACGAAGTACTGAAGTACCAAAGGACCAACCAGGATACCTGCTTCAACCAGAAGCCCATCGTATCCTTCGGCCAGCATGTGGAAGCCGGTGCCGTCCTTGCCGACGGTCCTGCCACCGAACAAGGGGAACTTGCACTCGGACGCAACATCCTGGTAGGGTTCGTACCTTGGAATGGGTATAACTACGAGGATGCGGTTCTCATCAGTGAACGTGTCGTAAAAGATGATATCTTCACCTCCATCCACATCAAGGAATTCACCACTGATATTCGGGAGACCAAGCTTGGACCTGAGAAATTGACCCGTGATATCCCCAATACCAGTGACAAGATGTTGGAACAGCTTGATGAGGACGGCATTGTCCGCATCGGCACCTCGGTCCGCCCAGGTTCCATCCTTGTTGGAAAGGTGACTCCCAAGAGCGAGAGCGATACCACTCCGGAGTTCAAATTGCTGAACTCGATCTTCGGTGAAAAGGCCAAGGAAGTGCGTGACACCTCCCTGAAGGTTCCCCACGGAACCGAAGGTACGGTTATCGACATCCAGCGCCTGAAGCGCAGCAACAACGATGAGCTTCCTCCCGGAGTAGAGGAGACCGTGAAGGTTCTGATTGCAACAAAGCGCAAGCTTCGACAAGGTGACAAGATGGCTGGTCGCCATGGTAACAAGGGTGTTGTCAGCCGGATTCTTCCTGAGGAAGACATGCCCTACATGGAAGATGGAACTCCGCTGGACGTCTGTCTGAACCCGCTGGGCGTTCCTTCGCGAATGAATATCGGGCAGCTGATGGAAACCCAGCTCGGTTGGGCAGCCGTCAAACTGGAAAAATGGTACTCCTCACCGGTGTTCCAGAGTGCAACGATGGAGCAGATCGAGCAGAAGATGCGCGAAGCCGGGTTGCCGGAAAACTCCAAGACTACGTTGTACAACGGGCTTACCGGAGTACCTTTCGTCAATCCCGTATTCTGTGGATACATCTATTATCTGAAGTTGCACCACCTGGTCGATGACAAGATGCATGCCCGTTCCACCGGACCCTACTCCCTGGTAACGCAGCAACCGCTTGGCGGTAAGGCTCAGTTCGGTGGTCAGAGACTCGGAGAAATGGAAGTATGGGCCCTGGAGGCGTACGGCGCTGCCAATACGCTGCAGGAGCTCTTGACCATCAAGAGTGATGACATGAACGGCCGTGTGAAGATTTATGAGAGTATCGTGAAGGGTGAACCGGCCACTACCGCTGGAATGCCTGAGGCATTCAATGTATTGGTGCAGGAAATCCGTGGTCTGGCTTTGGATATGTCCGTGTATGATTCCAAAGGCCGGCAGGTGCCCCTCACCGAACGAGATGAAGAGTTGATCGCCAAGCAGTCGAAAGGCTCCCTCAATTAACCAGGAGAAGTACTGATGAAGGAAATTCAAGATTTCGATAGCATCATGATAAAGCTGGCTTCGCCGGAGCAGATCAAGGATTGGTCCTACGGCGAGGTGAAGAAGCCGGAGACGATTAACTACCGGACGCTTCGACCCGAGCGTGACGGCCTCTTCTGTGAAAAAATCTTTGGTACCACCAAGGAATGGGAGTGCTATTGCGGAAAGTTCAAATCCATCCGATACAAGGGGGTTATCTGTGACCGTTGTGGCGTCGAGGTAACCAATACCAAGGTCAGGCGTGAGAGAATGGGCCATATCAGTTTGGCCGCTCCCGTGTCCCACATCTGGTATTACCGGTCGGTTCCCAGCCGGATGAGCATGCTCCTTGATATTACCCGCAATGCTTTGCAGAGCATTCTCTATTATGAGAAATATGTGGTGATCAACGCCGGAGATACCAATCTCAAGCCCAAGCAACTGTTGACCGAAGAGGAGTACTGGCAGGCTCGCGAGCAGTACGGAGACTCCTTTGAAGCCGGCATGGGTGCTGAGGCCGTACGCAAATTGTTGGTCAATCTTGATCTCGAGGAACTGTCCCGCGAGCTTCGTGAGCAGATGCGGGTCAAGGCTGACAAGGCGGACAAGCGCCTGCTCAAGCGCATCGAGGTATGTGAGAACTTCCGCGACAGTGGCAACCGCCCTGAATGGATGATCCTTACCGTCATTCCCGTCATTCCGCCCGATCTGAGACCGATGGTCCAGCTCGACGGCGGAAGGTTTGCAACCAGTGACCTGAATGACCTGTACCGTCGTGTCATCAACAGAAACAACCGCCTTGACCGTTTGGTCAAACTCAATGCCCCGGACATCATCATCCGCAACGAAAAGAGAATGCTGCAGGAAGCGGTGGACGCCCTGTTTGATAACTCCAAGCGCAAACGCGTAGTCAAGGGTGCCAGCAACAGGCCGCTGAAGAGTCTGTCTGACATGCTCAAGGGCAAGCAGGGTCGTTTCCGACAGAATCTGCTCGGTAAGCGCGTTGACTACTCAGGTCGTTCGGTTATCGTTGTCGGCCCTGAGCTGAGGATGCACCAGTGCGGTTTGCCTTCCAAGATGGCTCTCGAATTGTACAAGCCCTTCATCATGAAAAAGCTGGTGCAGGACGGGGTTGTCTACAACATCAAGAAAGCAAAGAGTCTGGTAGAGGAAGAGACGGATGCCGTATGGTCCATCCTTGACGATGTGGTCAAGGAACATCCGGTGTTGCTCAACCGCGCACCTACGCTTCACCGTCTGGGTATCCAGGCCTTTGAGCCGGTTCTGGTCGACGGGAAAGCCATCAAGCTCCATCCGTTGGTATGTCATGCATACAATGCCGACTTCGACGGTGACCAGATGGCCGTACACGTTCCGCTTACCCATGCCGCCCAGCTGGAATGCTGGACCTTGATGCTTTCGGTTACGAACCTGCTTGACCCTGCAAACGGCAAGCCGATCGTCTATCCTTCCCAGGACATGGTGCTTGGTATCAACTACCTGACCCGTGACATGGAAGGGGCAGCCGGTGAAGGCAAGTACTTCGATAGTATCGGCGAATTGGAACTGGCCATCGACAGCGGAATGCTTTCGTACAATGCCAAGATCCGCTACAAGCTGGAGAATGGTGCCAAGATCGAAACCACTCCCGGCCGTGTGCTGTTCAATGCGGTGTTGCCCAAGAGTGTCCCGTATCAGAACACCACCCTCGGCGACAAGGAGTTGAAGGCGCTCATCGGGGATACCTTGAAAGCAAACGACAATTCAATCGCCGTTGAGATGCTCGATTCCATCAAGGATCTTGGGTATAAGTATGCAACCCTTTTCGGGGCGACGATCGGTCTTTCCGATATGATCGTGCCTGATGCAAAGAATGAACTGGTGAGCAAGGCCAATGTGGAACAACAGCGGATTCTGGACCAGTATCGCCAGGGCCATATCACCCAGGAAGAACGGTACAACAGGGTCATCGAGGTCTGGACCCAGACCAATGACCAGCTCACCGACGCCTTGATGAAGGAATTGCGTGCCAGCCAGAACGGATTCAATCCGCTCTTCCTCATGGCCGATTCCGGTGCCCGTGGTTCCAAGACGCAGATCAGACAGCTTGGTGGTATGCGTGGTTTGATGGCCAAGCCGTCCGGCGACGTCATCGAGTTCCCGATCAAGTCGAACTTCAAGGAAGGTCTTTCGATCATTGAATTCTTCATTTCCACCAATGGTGCACGTAAGGGACTTTCCGATACCGCACTGAAGACCGCTGAGGCAGGATACCTGACCCGTCGTCTGGTTGACATCAGCCAGGACGTGGTGGTCAACGAGGATGATTGCCATACCATCAACGGTATCTGGCGTGCAGCGATCAAGGATGGCGACGAAATCGTCGAGACCCTGGCTGACCGTGTTGTCGGGCGCTGTCCCGTCGAGGATGTCCTGCATCCCTTCACTCGCGAAGTCCTTGCAAAGGCCAACGAGGAGATCGACGATGCCACGGCGAAGAAGATCGAGGAAGCCGGCATCGAACGGATCCTGCTCAGAACCGTGCTTACCTGTGAGGCGAAGCATGGCGTCTGCCGCAAGTGCTACGGACGCAACCTTGCCACCAACCGCCCTGTGGTCATCGGTGAGGCTGTCGGTATCATTGCAGCTCAGTCGATCGGCCAGCCGGGAACCCAGCT
Organism: Sphaerochaeta sp.; assembly: GCF_050256055.1. NCBI lineage: Bacteria > Pseudomonadati > Spirochaetota > Spirochaetia > Spirochaetales > Sphaerochaetaceae > Sphaerochaeta > Sphaerochaeta sp. The sequence goes on from NZ_JBFWIJ010000035.1 coordinate 24,110, forward strand.
TACCATGCGTACGTTCCACGTCGGTGGTACCGCTTCGACCAGTGCAGAGGAGAACAAGCTAACCTTCAACTATCCGGTCATCATCGGATCCATCACCGGTTCTCGTGTTGTCCGGGAAAGCGACGCACTCAGTGTCTTCACCCGCAAGGGCCATATCGAGGTGTTCAGGGTCAATGCGGTCATTGAGAAGGGCGCGTATGATGCGTTGCTCATCGAGGACGGATCGGTGGTCGCCAAGGGCACTCCGATCTATGAAAAGGATGGGATCACGGTACTGAGCGAGGAAAACGGCTCGGTCAAGATGATCGACGATAAGATCTATCTGGTCGGTCATGCGGTCTCGCAGGTTGTGAAGACCGGTTCCGAGCTGCTGGTTGCGAGCGGTGCGTATGTTGAGGCGAAAAACGCCATCGTCACATTCGACCCGTTCAGTGAGCCGGTACTTGCAGAAGCAGCCGGTTGGACGAATTTCGTTGATATCAAACTGGGCACCACGTTGCTTGAGGAAGTGAACGAGGAAACCGGAAACATCGAGAAGAAGATCACCGAACACAGCCTTGAGTCCTTGCAGCCGCGCATCGAGATCACCAGTGCCGAACACGGCAAGGGTGAAGTGCTGGCCGTGTACCTGCTGCCCGGTGGTTCCTACCTTCAGATCAACGATAATACGAAGGTTTCCAAGGGATCCATTCTGGCGAAACTGCTGAAGGAAGGGGTGAAGACGAAGGATATCACCGGTGGTCTTCCCCGTGTCGGAGAGTTGTTCGAAGCGCGCAGACCCCGTAATGCGGCGGTGTTGGCCCAGGTTGCCGGTCAGGTCGCCTTTGGTCCCATCGTCAAAGGCAAACGCACCATCGTGGTTTCCGACCCGTACGGCCATGAGTACAAGCACATGGTTCCGATGGGCAAAAACCTTCTGGTCCGTGACGGCGACTCGGTGGAAGCTTCCGAACCGTTGTGTGATGGTTCGATCGATCCGCACGACATCCTTGATATCATGGGTGAGAATGCGTTGCAGTCCTTCCTCGTGGACGAGGTCCAGGAGGTGTACCGCATGCAGGGTGTGCAGATCAACGACAAGCACCTCGGTGTCATCGTCAGGCAGATGTTGCGCAAGGTCGAGGTTGTCCATGTAGGTGATACCAACCTGATCCATGGACAGCAGGTGGACAAGTATCGGTTCTTTGAGGAAAATGACCGGGTAATCACCGAAGGCGGTGAGCCTGCGGTTGCACGGCCTTTGCTGTTGGGTATCACCCGGGCATCCTTGAGCATCGATTCGTTCATCTCCGCAGCTTCCTTCCAGGAGACCACCAAGGTCTTGACAAATGCAGCAATTGCTGGTAGTAAAGATGAGTTGCGCGGTTTGAAAGAGAACGTCATCATTGGACATCTGATTCCTGCGGGAACGGGTATGCGTACCTATCGTGATGTCAAGCTCAAGGACGAGGAGTTGCTTGCACTGCAGCAGAAGGTTGATGCAGTCAAGGAATCAAGACGTCAGGAGATGATTGATGACGACGATTTCGATGTCGAGGATTTGGCAGACATGAAATCCGTGGGTGATGCCGTGGATGTGGACGATTACGATGAGGAATGACGGATACGCCTGTCGGCGTACTCGTTGCTGAATCGGGTCGTGGAAAAACCACACCACCGTGTCCATGCTGGGTACGGATTTTACATATGACGTGCTGCCCGTAGGGCGGCACAGATCCCTGCTTTTGTGAGAGGTGGTGGATCAAAGAACGAAAAGGGAGTGTGTCTATAAGATGCCTACTATTAATCAGCTGATCAGAAAGGGAAGGACCAGAGTTGTCAACAAGACCAAGTCCCCAGCCCTTGAAGGTTGTCCCCAGAAGCGTGGCGTATGCACCAGGGTCATGACCGTCACCCCGAAGAAGCCGAACTCTGCACTGAGAAAGGTCGCTCGTGTGCGTCTTTCCAACGGTATTGAAGTTACCGCCTATATCCCCGGTATCGGACATAACCTGCAGGAGCACTCGGTTGTTCTTATGCGTGGTGGAAGAGTCAAGGACCTTCCCGGTGTTCGCTATCACATCATTCGCGGTGCCAAGGATACCCTGGGTGTCGCAGATCGCAAGAGAAGCCGTTCCAAGTACGGTGCCAAGCGGCCCAAGGCTTGATAGGGGAGGAAAGAGAATATGTCCAGAAGAACTACCGCCCCCGTCAGGGAAGTGTTGCCCGATCCCGTATATGGGAGTGTCATCGTCGAAAAGTTCATCTGCCGCATGATGGTGGATGGAAAGAAATCGATCAGTACCAGAATCATCTACAATGCAATGGATACGCTTGCTGAGAAGACCGGTGAGAAGGCTCTTGAAGTCTTTCTCAAGGCTCTCGACAACGTAAAGCCTGTCGTAGAGGTCAAGAGCCGCCGTGTCGGTGGTGCCACCTATCAGGTTCCTGTTGAGATTCGCGAGAATCGCCGCGAGGCTCTGGCTATGCGCTGGATCATCGCAGCTGCCCGCAACCGCAACGGCCACAGCATGGCTGAGAAGCTTGGTGCCGAATTGCTTGATGCCTATCAGAATACCGGTTCCGCCTTCAAGAAGAAGGAAGATACCCACAGAATGGCAGAGGCGAACAAGGCTTTCAGTCACTACCGCTGGTAGTATTGAAATCCTGCAAAAATGCCGGTTTTTCCTTGGGAAAGACCGGTTTTTCTTTATATTCATGGAATTACTGTCAATCGCTTGACATAAAAACTGCTTTCGCTTATATTGCATAAGGTGTCTGCATAGCTGTGTCTATGTAGTACTACTATGAAGAGCCAAACCGATTATTGCAGAAGCAATGATAAGGTGGTTTCAGGCAGTACGAAGTTTTTTTATAAAACTTATACTATGTCGTCAGGATGGGTTCTCCAGACCTGCCGACCTCTGGAATCCTCTTATGTTTTTGTTTCCACGTAATTAGTTTGTCTCAATCGAAATGGTAAAGGCTTTGGGCCTTTATGAGCACATATTAATTATTTTTTGTGACAGACATTGGAACGTCACAAGGAGGAAATGATGGCAAAAGAGAAATTTCAGAGGACGAAGCCACACGTAAACGTAGGTACCATCGGTCACGTTGACCATGGTAAGACTACCCTTACCGCCGCAATTACCATGCATTGTGCAAAGCTGTTCGGCGACAAGGCACTCGCTTACGATGCTATCGACAACGCCCCTGAGGAAAAAGAGCGCGGTATTACCATTAACACCAGACACGTTGAGTATCAGTCCAAGAATCGACACTATGCACACGTTGACTGCCCGGGCCACGCTGACTACATCAAGAACATGATCACCGGTGCTGCACAGATGGACGGCGCCATCATCGTCGTTGCAGCAACTGACGGTGCCATGGCCCAGACCAAGGAGCACATCCTCCTTGCCCGCCAGGTTGGCGTACCCAGCTTGGTTGTGTTCATCAACAAGTGTGACCAGGTAGACGATCCTGAGCTGATCGACCTCGTTGAGGAAGAGATGCGCGATCTTCTGCGCGAGTATGGTTTCGACGGCGACAATGCCCCTGTCATCCGCGGTTCTGCTTTCGAAGCAATGACCAAGCCGGATGATCCTGAGGCCACCAAGTGCATCGACGAGCTGCTTGACGCAATGGACAGCTACATCCCGCTCCCCGAGCGCGCTGTCGACATGCCGTTCCTGATGCCGATCGAAGACATTTTCTCCATCTCTGGTCGTGGTACCGTTGTTACCGGTCGTATCGAACGCGGTATCATCAAGGTGAACGATCCCGCTTCCATCGTCGGTATCCGTGATACCCGCGACACGGTTGTTACCGGTGTCGAGATGTTCAACAAGCTGCTTGACGAAGGTCAGGCTGGTGACAACATCGGTGCTCTGCTCCGTGGTGTTGACAAGAAAGACGTTGTCCGCGGCCAGGTTCTGGCAAAGCCCAAGTCCATCAACCCCCACGCCAAGTTCAGCGGCACGGTATACGTACTGAGCAAGGACGAAGGTGGTCGCCACTCTCCGTTCTTCAGCGGCTACCGCCCGCAGTTCTATTTCCGCACCACTGACATCACCGGAACCGTCAACCTGCCCGAGGGCAAGCAGATGATTCTGCCTGGTGACCACACTGACATCATTGTTGAACTCATTCACCCCGTCGCCATGGACAAGGGACTCCGCTTCGCTATCCGCGAAGGTGGTAGGACTGTTGCTTCCGGCCAGGTAACCGAGATCATCGAGTAACTGAATTGACGAATGTCTTGCCATCATCTTGATGATGGCAAGGCCCGTTTTTTGGAGGAATAATGGCTAAAGAAAGAATTCGAGTAAGGTTGAGAGGCTTTGATATTGAGCTGGTTGAGCAGAGCTCCAAAGCTATCGTTGAAACTGTTGTCAGGG